>CAYRND010000029.1:0-31285 GCA_964425365.1 uncultured Phycisphaeraceae bacterium | reverse complement strand
GGGGGGGGGGGGGGGGGGGGGGGGGGGGGGGTGTGGGGGGGGGGGGTGGGGGGGAGGTAGTGACGTGTTGACCCGTGGGCGCGGAGATGTGGGTGTATTCCTCGCTGCCCCGCCACTATGTGTGCGATGCTTCCCGCCCGGCGTCGGTGTACACTATGGAGGCCTCGCTGGAGTGGTGATGTGAACGAGCCGGGCCGGTGTGGTTCCGGCTGGTTGGAAACCTGCAGATCAAGGAGATCGGATTATGGCCAAGCGAATGATCTTATTCGTTGTGACGGTACTGCTGATCACGGCTGCCTGGTCGGCGATGGACTGGTACATACACGGCAAGCTTCTGGCCGAGGAGTATGAAGCGACTTCGGCGCTCTGGCGGCCGATGGAAGAGATGAACGCGTACATGAAGTGGATGAGTGCAATCACACTGGCCACGGCGACGTTTTTTTCGCTGATCTTCTACGCCCTGGTCCGTGAAGGTGCATCTGCACGGGGCTGGCATATGGGCTGCTGTTCGGCCTGGCGACGGGGATTCCGATGGCGTACGGATCGTACACGGTCATGCCGATCACTTTGAAGATATCACACATCTGGTTCCTCGGAACGCTGGCCGAGATGCTGGTCGGCGGCTTGCTGGCGGGCGTACTGCTGGGTACGTGTTGCGGCGGGAGTTGTTGGTGTAAGAAGGAAAAGGCGAAAGAGGGCGAATAGTTCAAGGTTTAACGTTCAAGATTGGTGGGAGTGGTTGTTTGTGGGGTTGAAGGTTCGCAAGGTTTACCAGTGCGTTTGTTTGTTGGTGTTATACCGTGCACTGTGAATGTCGATAGCTTATATTTGTGCATTACATTTATAAACGAAAAACTTGATAACCCTTATGAACCTGACGAAACCCGATGAATGCTCCGCGTCATGGGTTGTTTTATAGTATTCGGCAGAGTTGCTGTTTTTCGAGGCCGATGGCGGGCAGGTGGGGTTCGAGTTCCTGTATGAATCGTTTACCGTCGGTAGCGTATCCGGCGGTGGGTTTGATATGTGGGATGCGTTCGCGGAAGTAGTTATTGAGCCGGGTCATAAGCAGTTCGCGTGTGTACTTGCTGATCATGGAAGCGAGCGCGACGGGCAGGTGAGCCTGTTCGGCGTCGACGAGGAAGCGGATTGTCATGGCACGTTTTGCCTGACCGGCGTCGGTTTCGAGCAGGTAGGATGATAGTTCGGGTGATTCGTCGAGTACGGTGATGGCGGCGTCGGGGAAGTTCATGGCGATCAGTTCGCGGTAATGCGTGCGGCCGCTCTGGCGGTCGACGTAGACCTGGGGGTGGTATCGGCCGTAATGTCGCCAGATATGCAGCAGGTGTGCGGCGACGAATGTGAAGCTCATGGCGGCCTTTGAGCGTGTGGCGGCGACCATTCGGTTGAACCGGTCCTCGAAGACGACGGCTGCGCCGAGGTCGGCCAGTTCGACGCCGATGTGGTTGCAGGTGCTGATGAGCATACTGCGAGCGATGGCGATTTCGCCGGGTGTGAGTGTGGCGGGCAGCGATTCCCACGGCCGGTCGTTGGTGGGTGCATACCAGGGCAGATCGGTGAGCTTAAGGTGTGACGACTCACCGAGCGCGGTCAACCAGAGGTCGAGCCGATCGGGCTGGTGTTCGGCGAGCGTGGCGAATGCTAGGCACCCGAGTTCGAGGTGCCTGATACCCGCGGCGGGTGTTTTGAGTTTCTTCGAGTCGTTGACGACGATTCGGCCTCGGCGGCCGGTAAGGTTTCTACAGACGGCTTTCGCCAGTCGCCGCCAGAGGTCGGGCGGCGGGTCGGCGGGATTGCAATCGAGTTTCGGTATGGCAAAGACCGTCCGGGCGACCAACAGCGGGCCGAGCAGCGGGCCGTATCCCGCTTCATCGATACCGGCGTAGATGTACATGGCGGTATTATATCGATTGCCGATTGCGGCATTACCCATTCCCTGCATCTCCGCGTCCCCGTGTCAGTTCGTCTTTTCCACCGGTTTACTGAGCGATGTGGATTTTTCGATCCGGGGTTGTGTGATCGGGCGATGTTACCTATTGTTAGAGGCAGATTGTGACGCTGCTCCAGGGATTGGGGCGGCGAGATTGGTGTATCGAGATGATTCCGTTGTGAAGAGCCAGGGAGGGCCGGTCATTGGCCAGGCGTTCGAGACGCAAGTCGAAACATAAAGATCGATCGGGGGATACCACGTTATTTGACAGCGAGTCACATGGCGGCGGCGGCAGTGCCGAGCCGGGCGTTATGATGAGTCCACTGCACGAACTTGTACAACAGCGGTACCTTAATTACGCGTTATCCGTGATTACCAGTCGGGCGCTGCCTGACGTCCGCGACGGGTTGAAGCCGGTTCAGCGTCGGATTCTGTATACGATGTGGCAGCAGCGTATCACGGCCGAGTCGAAGCATCGCAAGTGCGCAAAGGTGGTGGGTGATGTCATGGGCAACTATCACCCGCACGGCGATATGGCGATCTATGATTCGCTGGTGCGGATGGCGCAGCCGTTTACGATGCGTGTACCGCTGATCGACGGTTCAGGCAACTTCGGCTCGCTTGATGGTGATAATGCGGCAGCGATGCGGTATACCGAATGTCGCCTGACACCGATCGCCGGTGAGATACTGAATGACATCGGTTATAACACTGTTCATTTCCGGCCGAACTACGACGGCAGCCGAACCGAGCCGGTGGTTCTGCCGTCGAAGGTCCCTAACCTGCTGGTAAACGGAACGACGGGCATCGCGGTGGGCATGGCGACGAACATACCGCCGCATAACCTTGTCGAGGTCTGCCAGGCGTTATTGAAACTGTTGAACAATCCGGAGCTGAAGACATATCAGTTGATTGCAAACGATGCGATCCAGGGCCCGGACTTTCCGACGGGCGGGCAGGTATTGAACACACGTGACGAGCTTCGCCAGATATACAAGACGGGCAGTGGCGCGATCCGCGTTCGAGCGACGTGGCAGGCCGGTCCGCTCAGCCGGGGCGGCAAGACGATTTATATCACGAGCATTCCCTACGGAACGAACAAGGCGCAGGTGGTCGAGCAGATCGCGCAGATTGTGCTGTCTCGCAAGATGCCGCTGGTATTAGATGTCAAGGACCTGTCGACCGATGATATCCGGATCGAGCTTCAGCTCAGGAAGGATGCAGACGAGCAGAAGGTCATGGCGTTTCTGCTGAAGCACACTTCGCTACAGACGAATTTCAATCTGAATCTGACGTGTCTGATCCCGACTGAGAATCCCGAGATCGGCCGTCCGGAGCGGACGGACCTGCGTGAGGTGCTTTGGAATTTCCTGCTGTTCCGGCTGGAGGTGGTAACCCGCCGGCTTGAGCACGAGCTGGGTGCGCTGGATCGCCGGATTCACATTCTTAACGGATTCGTGAAGATATTCGATGCCCTCGATGCGATCATCAAGCTGATCCGGTCATCGGACGGCAAGGCGGACGCGGCGGGCAAGATCATGAAGCAGTTCCGTCTGGACGCCGAGCAGACCGATGCGATCCTCGAGCTGAAGTTGTACCGGCTGGCAAAGCTGGAGATACTGGTGATCCAGGACGAGCTCAAGGCGAAGCAGCGCCGTGCGAAAGAGATTCGGAAACTGCTGGCCGAGGATACGGAAGAGACGACCGAGTCCGGTCGCTGGAAGATCATCGAATCGGAGCTCGATGAACTGATCAAGTCTTACGGCGGATCGAATCCGCGACCCACGTTGATCGAGCCGGAGGTTGACGAACCGGAATACACGGCGGAGGACTTCATCGTCGCGGAGGACAATCACGTTCTGATCACACGTGACGGCTGGGTCAAGCGTCAGAAGGAGATACGCGATCCGTCGTCGACGCGGCTTCGTGAAGGCGACAGTGTCCTGTCGTGTGAAGCGGGCTCGACCCGCGCGACGATTGTGTTCTTTTCTAACTACGGTACGGCCTACACCTGCCGGATCATAGACATACCCGCGACGACGGGCTACGGCGAGCCGATCCAGAAGTTGTTCAAGATGAAGGACGGCGAGCACGTCATCGCGATGTACTCGCTGGACCCGCGTTCGTCGGGCGAAATCGCAGAAGACCCGTCGAATCCCGAATATGCACCGCCGACGCATGCGATCGCTGCGTCGAGTAACGGCTATGCCCTGCGGTTCGGCCTGCATACGTTTGTTGAGCCGAGCACACGAGCCGGCCGGAAGTATGCCCGGCCTGCGAAAGGCAGCAGGATGGTCCGCGTCGAGAAGATTCACGGCGACGAAACGATCATCGCGGCGAGTCGTCAGCGTCGTGCGCTGCTGTGTCATGCTGAGGAGGTGAATTACCTGGGCGGGCCGGGGCGGGGCGTCATGTTGATGAAGTTGTCGAAGGACGACGAGCTGCTGGACATCAAGGCTGCGACGGACGACAGTGATTCGCTGGTAGTGCGGACAAGCCTGGGCGGAGAGCAGAAGATCAACGGTCGGCGATATGAACTTACCGGCCGGGGGGGGAAAGGACGTGAGATCATCAAGCGAGGCCAGATCGTTGAAGTGCTGCCCGGGGAGATGTCAGCACCGGTTCTGCTCGATGACGACGCGGCGTCATGAACATTACTCATGAAAAAGGACGATCACATGAAACCGGCACCTTTCAATCGAACCGTTACATTCGCGACGCTGCTGGCAATGTTGTTATGTACAGCTATGTCAGTACCGGGCTGCGGGGGCGGCGAAGCCGATAGCGACGACGACGACCAGGGCGGTGACCGAACGGTGAGATATACGGTCGAAAACCGCACCGGTACGGATATCAAGGACGTGGCCATTTCGGGAACTTCGAAAGCATTGGGGTACGGCAGTATCGATTCAGACGATAGTGAAACATTGACGGACACATATCTGGACGTGCCGAAGCAGGTCGAGGTGACCTGGAAGGACGGCCGGGGCGAGCGACATTATGTAAAGGTCGATCTGTGGCGTGTCACCGGCCAGGACTACGAAGGCGGCATCTGGCTGACGATCGACCGTCGCCAGGAAGTGAAGGCGAAGAAGTATTAACCGCCGGTCGACAGAGCGATCGGTCAATCAGTGAGAATCGGCAAAGCGATGGCAAAGAACTACACGGCGAAGGACATCACGGTACTGGAGGGGCTGGAGCCGGTTCGCAAGCGACCGGGTATGTACATCGGCGGGGTGGGTTCGGCGGGTCTTCATCACCTGGTCTGGGAGGTGCTGGACAACGCGGTTGACGAGGCGATGAACGGATACGCTTCGGAGATCGAGGTCACATTGCACAAGGACGGCACATCGATCACGATCACCGACAATGGTCGAGGGATACCGGTGGACATGCACCCGAAGTACCGGAAGCCGGCGATTGAGATCATCCTGTCGACGCTCCACGCGGGCGGCAAGTTCGAGAACACGAATTACAAGACCGCCGGCGGCCTGCACGGCGTGGGTGCGAGCGTGGTCAATGCGCTTTCCAAGCAACTGATCGCGACGATCAAGCGTGACGGCAGCCAGTGGCAGATGCCGTTCAAGTGCGGGGTGGCGGCGGGCAAGTTGAAGAAACTCGGCAGCGCGCGAGGTAGTGGTACCAGCATCTACTTTCATCCCGACCCGACGATCTTCCCGAAAACCGAGTTCGATGCCGACATCATACGTGACCGGCTGGAGGTGACCAGTTACCTGAACCGGGGCGTCAAGGTCATCTTCGAGGACCAGGTTTCGGGCCGGAAGGACTGCTTTCTGCATGACGAGGGTATTGTGCAGTACCTGAAGAAGGTTGTGGGGCAGCGTGGTACGAAGCCGACGCATGAAACACTGTTCACACTGGAACGTGAAAACGGCTGCAAGGTCGACCTTGTCATGCAGTGGACGGAATCGACGGACGAGCATTTACGCAGTTACGTGAACGGGATACCGACGACCTCCGGCGGCACGCATGAGTTCGGGTTACGCAGCGGGATCACGAAAGCGGTCCGGAATTATATCGATACGCATAACCTGGCACCGCGTGGCGTGACGATCACTGCCGAGGACATTCGTGAAGGGATCACCGCGATCCTGTCGGTTCTGATCCACGACCCGCAATTCCAGGGCCAGACGAAGGACCGTTTGAACAATCCGGAGATCCAGGGTTTCGTGGACAACACGGTTCGTCCTGCGCTGGAGCAGTGGCTGAACCAGAACCGGACATCGGCCGAAGCGATCGTATCGCGGATCATTCTGGCTTCGCGAGCTCGAGCGGCATCTCGTGCGGCGTCGGAGTCGGTTACAAGGAAATCGGCGACGAGCCGGGTGACGCTGCCGGGTAAACTCAGCGACTGCACGAATAACAACCGGTACAACTCGGAGCTGTTCATTGTGGAGGGCGACTCGGCGGGCGGCTCGGCGAAGCAGGGCCGGGACCGCACGCATCAGGCGGTGCTGCCGCTTCGCGGCAAGATTCTTAACACCGAGAACGCTTCTTTGAAGAAGGTACTTGATAATAAGGAGCTGAGCGATCTGGTCACGGCACTCGGCTGCGGCCTGGGTAAGGGATTCAATCTGAAGGGTCTGCGATACCAGCGGATTATTCTTCTGGCCGACGCCGATTCGGACGGCCATCACATTACGACACTGCTGCTGACGTTTATATTCCGGCACTTGCCGGATATCATCCGTGACGGCCGGGTGTTTCTGGCGATGCCACCGCTGTACCGGATCGACATCGGCACGAACACGTACTGGGCGGCGGATGACGCCGATCGAGACCGAATCATCGACCGGCAGGGCAAATCGAATGCGAGAGTCGAGATCACACGATTCAAGGGACTTGGCGAGATGATGCCGAAGGTCTTGTGGAGCACAACGCTGAACCCGAAGACCCGCCGCCTTGTCCAGGTGGATATCGCCGATGCACTTCAGGCCGACCGCGTCGTATCCGACCTGATGGGCAGGGACCCATCGGCGAGGTTCGAGTTCATCATGTCGCGTGCGGAGGAGGCCGAGGAGCTTGATGTTTGAAACTGAAAAAGGCGGACGTTACAGGTTATAGGGGTTATTCTCAAATCTCATCACGGGCAAACATAGGACCTGCCCATGTCGGTCGACCAGCCATTAACTGGCGACGACTGTGCCGACGCTGAAGATGGGCAATAGTAGAGCGATGGCGACGAATCCGATCAGGCCGCCCATGAAGGTGACCATTGCGGGCTCGATAAACTGCGTGGTTTGTTTGACCTGTTCGTCGAATTCGATTTCGGTGTAGTTGGCGATTTTTTCCATCACCGGGCCGAGCCGCCCGGCTTTTTCGCCTGCGAAGATCATCTGTGCGACGGGTCTGGGGATCAGCGGCGAGGTGAACAGGGCATTCGAGAGCTGTGAGCCCTGTCTGAGCCGGTCGTCGACTTCATCCCAGAGGTGTTCATAATAGATGTTATTAGTAACCATCCTTACGATGGCGACCATATCAAGGACCGGCACACCGGCCCGTATCATCGTGCCCATGGTACGTGTACTTCGGGTAACGTAGAGCTTGGTGAAAAGCGGGCCGAGTACGGGGGTATTGATTTTGATGTAATCGAACACCTGTCGACCGGCCTGGGTATGCGAGAAAACGACGAGTCCGAGTATTCCGCCGATGATACCGAAGAGCCAGAAGTACCAGTAGTTGATGATTCCTTCACTGAGAGTCATGAGCAGTTGCGTCGGCCCGGGCAGTGCTGCGCCTTTGGTCGAGTAGATGCTCTTGAACTGGGGCAGTACGAAAACGAGCAGGAAGACGGTCACGCCGATGGCCATGAACATCATGACGGCGGGGTAGGTCAGTGCGCCGCGGATTTTCTTGGCGGTCTGGTGCTCTTTTGACAGGTAGTTGGAGATGCGATCGAGCATGGGTCCCATGGTGCCCGAGACTTCACTGGCACGGATGAGGCTGATCATGACGGGTGGGAAGACCTTGGGGTAATTCTGCATGGCGGCGGACAGTTCACCGCCGGCCTGAACCTGTTCGGTCACATCACGGAGTACTGTTTTGAATGATTCGTTGGCGGACTGATCGGCGACGCATTCGAGCGCATCGCTGATCGGCACGCCGGTGTCGATCATCACGGCGAGCTGATGAGCGAAGGTGATGACATCCTCGCGTTTGATCCGCTTACCGCCGCCGGTGAAGTTGCGGGCCGTCTGCTGTTCGGACCTGGCGCTGCCGGCCCTGACTTCGTCAAGTTTGACGATGAACTTGCCTTCGTTGCGGAGGATGTTGCCGGCTTCCTCGACGGAATGGGCCTGCACGACCCCGGTGGCGAGTTCGCCGTGTCCATCTCTCACCTTGTACTTGAATTGCGGCATAACATCGTTTCCCGGCTGTTAGTCATTATCGGGTCACGCGGCGGTGATCTTAAACAGTTCCTCGACGGTGGTCAGACCGGCCCGCACCTTTTCCAGACCGTCCTGAAGCAGTGTCGTATAGTTTCCGGACGCCAGTGCCAGTCGTCGCAGTTCCTGGAGTGTCGCCCCGCGGCTGATGGCATCGAGCGATTCGTCGTCGGGCAGGTACAGTTCGTACACGCCGACACGCCCGGCGAGGCCGGTGTTCCGGCACTTCTTGCACCCGAGTCCCTGGTAGAGTGTTTCGATGGGCGTGGTGTTCTTCTGTAATTTATCGAGTGTCCGTCTGAGTTGCGGGCTGATTTCGCGGGGCTCCTTGCAGTGGTTGCAGATTTTTCGGACCAGTCGCTGAGCAAGCGTCCCACGAACGGAAGCGGAGACGAGGTAGGATTCGACGCCGATATTGAACAGCCGCGTAACCGCACTGGGCGCGTCGTTGGTATGAAGCGTCGAGAAGACCATATGGCCGGTGAGGGCGGCCTGGATGGCGATCTTCGCCGTTTCCTGGTCACGAATTTCACCGACCATGATCACGTCGGGGTCCTGCCTGAGCAGTGCCCTGAGCGCCCCGGCGAAGGTGAAGCCCGCTTTTTCGTTTGTCTGGAACTGGTTGATACCACCCAGGTTGAATTCAACCGGGTCCTCGACGGTGGAGATATTGATGGCTTCGTCGTTGATTTCGTTGAGCGTGGCGTAGAGCGTTGTGGATTTACCGCTGCCGGTCGGCCCGGTGACGAGCATAACCCCGTTGGGCTGGTGCACGATCTGCCGGTACTTCTCGAGCATCTCGTATGAGAACCCGAGGCTTTCGAGCTTTGTCATGGCGTTGCGGGTGTCGATGACACGCATGACGACTTTTTCGCCGAACTTGCCCGGCAGTGTCGACACGCGGAGGTCAATCTGCCGCTGATCAATGGCAATGGTAATGCCGCCGTCCTGCGGCACGCGCCGTTCGGAGATATCGAGTCCTGACATGATCTTGATACGGCTGGCGATAGCGGGCAGCATCTGGTACGGCGGTTTCATTTTGAGGTACAGGCTGCCGTCAACACGGTAGCGTACCCGCAGGTCGCCGTCGTCGGGTTCAATATGAATATCGCTGGCGTTTTCCTTGATCGCCGAGTAGAGCAGATAATTGACCAGCTTGATCACCGGCGACTCGTCAACACCGGCGTCGAGTTTGGTCAGATCGGTGATCTGTTTCTCGACGGATGAAAGGTCGTCTTCCTTGAATTCGCCGACGATGTCATCGATAACGAATACGTTGGTATCGGGCAGATTCGCCTTGAGTGTGCTCTGGATATCCTTTTCCGTCGAAGCGACGACCTGCACACTGTAGCCGGTGAGCCGCTCGACTTCCTCGATGAGGAACACATTCGACGGTTCGGTGATGGCGATGGTGAGTTTGCCGTTGACGAGGAACAGCGGCAGGACCTTCTGTTTTTCGAGGAACTCGCGTGGCAGGATTTCGATGATCTTCGGGTCGGCGGTTTTCGGATTCACCCGGGCGAACGGCACGCCGTAAGCCTCGGAGAGTACTTCCATGACCTGCTCTTCGGTGACATATTCGAGTTCGACGAGCACTTCACCGAGCAGCTTCTTGTGGCCGCGGTTCTTCTGGTACGCCAATGCCTGTTCGATCTGCTCTCTGGTGACCATACCATGCGCGAGCAGCAGGTCGCCGACCTTAAGCGGCTGAGCATGCAAAGTCGAATTGGCCGGGTTCCCTGCGGGCATGTTCTACCTCAAGCTTTTAACGGCGGAGTCGATATCCTCGTGGCAATCGAACCGGGGCGCGAGTCGTGTCATAGTCATCACCTGTTTGAGATTGTCATTCAGTCCCGAGAGCCGGACCTGGCCGAGCTGCTCGGCGCTCTGGTCCTGCAGCCAGAGCAGTGTTTCAAGGCCGGCGGAATCGACGAAGTTGAGGTTGGTCATATCGATAACGAAATCACGAACACCGTTATTCATACGTTCGATGGCGTCTTTACGGAAGCGGTCGACATCGTCGGCGAGCATTTCGCCCTTGAGCGTCATGACGGTCAACTGGTCGTAGTCCTCGAAACTGACTTTCATACGCGTAACCCCGTCGTCTCATATCGAGACGTGTATCACTTACATCCTCTTTCAGGCGGATCGCCGCGAGTGTTCATACTGGTGTTTCTCGATCAGCCGGAAGTACTGGGTGAAATCCAGCCCGAGGAATCGTTCGGCCAGTTCGGGATCGAACTGTGTACCGCTGCATCGTCTGATTTCCTCGAGCACCTGTTTATGTTCCATCGCCCGCCGGTACGTCCGGTTGGAGCTCATGGCGTCGAATGAATCGGCGAGGGCAACAAGTCGGCCGAACAGGGGAATGGTTTCACCTGCGACCCCGTAGGGATAGCCCCCGCCTTCCCATCGTTCATGGTGATACAGAACGCCCGGTATGAGGTTCTGCATCTGGCGGATATCCTTGAGAATCCTCGCCCCGATTTCCGGGTGAAGTTTCATCAGGTCGAATTCTTCCTTACTGAGTTTGCCGGGCTTGCACAGTACGGCCTCGGGTACGCCGATCTTACCGACGTCGTGGATCAGGCCGCTGATATAGACCTGTTCGACTGTCGGTTCATCGAGACCTGCGGCGACGGCAAGCAGCCTGGACATCAGCGCGACGCGTTCGGAGTGGCCGCAGGTATAGGAGTCCTTCGCGTCGATGGCGCTGGTCAGTGCGTGCAGTGTGCCGAGGAACATGGCCTGAACATCTTCATAGAGCATCATATTATCGAGGAAGATGCTCAGATTATTCGCCAGCGAATCGCAGAGTTTGGAATCGATGCTGCTGATCTGCTGGTTACCGATCTTGTCGCCGCCGAAGAGAATCCCCAGCGAACCGTCGTCGTTGCGAAGCGGTACGATGAGCAGACTTTCGGCGAGGTGTGTGAGCGTGGGTATGCCCAGAACTTTGGAATCGTCGATGATGACAGGATGATCGCTCAGGCCGTATAGGTCGATCAGTCGCCTGCTGATATGCCTGAGCACGGTTTCATCGCAACCGACCGGTCCGGCGTAGAACAGCTGGCCGGAGACGTCCTGCAGCCTGGGTTCGTCATCGATCAGTCTGAGTACCAGCCACTTGAGACCGACCACCTGCTGAAGTTCCTGGCATGCCTCGGTGAGGAACATTTCCGGCGACTGGTTGAGTGTCATATTCGCCGAGAGTTTGTAGAGCAGGCTGAGCTCTTCGTACGACTCGGCGAGTTCCTTGCTCATGCCGTGTATTTCGTTGAATCGTTTATCGATTTCACCTGCGTCTTCATACAGCCACGTAATGGTGGTGGCGAGTCGTTGCGCTTCGTTGTCAGTCACCAGCGCGTCGCCGTCGATTTTCGCCACGGTCGCCTGGTAATCGACCCGCCCGTGGTCGCATGCATGTCGAAGCTGGTCGGCATCGATCAGTCGCCTGCCGGTGATCATGACGACGGGTAGAACGGCGTGCTGGCCATTCTGTTCCTGCCGGCGCCGGGTTGCGGCCGGCATGGCAACGAGCCAGAGTCCCGGCCAGAGTTCGACGGCCCGGCCCGGCAGTTCGCTGAGCTGCTGCCGGTTCTTTCGAACGAGCGAGATGAACTGCGGCGACTGGATAATCAGCCGCACCAGCCAGGGGACCTCGCCGACAGGCTGGGCCTCGCCGCCGGACGACAGTGTCAGCAGTGACACGTGCAACGACGCCAGGCGTTGCATCAGCCGGTCTGATACGGCGGGGACTTCATGATGTGACAGCGATGCGGTCACGTTGATCAGGCACCTTCCATACCGGCGGCGTTCTCCGCCGTAATGAGTGATTGCACTTTTGTCAGTACTTCCCTGGGACTGAACGGCTTACTGAGTACGCCGACGATATTGGTCTGCTGGAGCGACTCCGGCGGCAGGCTGAACCCGCGAGCGGTGAGCATGAGCGCGGGAATGCCACTTGTCTTGTCGCGGCTCTTCAGCTCCATGCACAGTTCCAGGCCGGTCATGTAGGGCATCTGGTAATCGGTAATGACCAGGTCGGGCTGATGCTCGAGTACGAGCGCCAGCGCCTCTTCGCCGTCGGATGCAGTGAGAATGTCATAGCCGGCGTTCTTCAGCTTCAGACTCACCACGTGGACAATATGGGTCTCGTCGTCGACCACGAGAATCAATGGCTGGCGAGTCATCGTTTACTCCTCATACATAGCATCGGCCGATCGTTTATGCCGTTGCCGGCCACCCACTGTCGGCCTGGTTCCAATAACATCATTCTGCGCAGGGGCATGATGCTCCTTTATCCGTTTTCGGCGATCGGCAGGGTCAACGTAAATCGGGTACCCTTGCCCAGTTCGCTTTTCACCTCAACCTTTCCGCTGTGGACCGTTTCGATTACATGTTTGACAAAGCTGAGCCCCAGCCCCGTTCCCTTCGCCATCGCCTTATGGTCCGATACGCGGTAGAACTTATCGAACAGGTGCGGGATATCCTTCTCGGGGATGCCCACGCCGGTATCTTCCACGACGATGGCGATATTATCGTTATCGGCGTCGGTTTCGACGAAGAGTTTGATCCCGCCGCCCGGCGGTGTGTACTTGATGGCGTTCCCGATGACATTCAGGATCGCCTGGAGGATCATATCGCGGTCACCGTGGACCTGGTGATAGACATTCGAGGGCAGCTCGGTAAGCGAGATCTGCTTGGCCTTCGCCTGCGGCAGGAGGATTTCGACGGCCTCGCGGCTCAGTTCAGTAAGCAGAACGTACTCGCGGTGGACCTTGATGATACCGGACTCGATGCGGCTGATGTTGAGAATATTATCGATCAGCCGTGACAGCCGATCGGTTTCACCCTGGATGATGTTATAGAACTCGGCGCGGGTATCTTCATCATCGGCCTCGCCGTCGACGAGCATTTCCATGTAGGCCTTGATACTGGAAAGCGGTGTTCGCAGTTCGTGCGAGACACTTGAAACGAAATCGCTTTTCATATCTGCGATTTCCTTATCCTTCGTCACGTCGCGGAGGATAGTGACGACACCTGCGCTTTTCTTCCTTTCGCCGCCCGAGGCGGTCTTGTTGGCTTTACCCGTATCCGGTGCGGCGGGGATACAGGCGAGCGCGATATCGTATGTTGCGTTATGGCCTGCGATGGCGGGCAGTTTATACTCGAAATTCTTGCGAAGGGCCGGGTCCCCGCCTTCGTGGATGTCCTTGATCATCTTGATCAGCGTTCTGTCCTCGATGACCTGGTCGACCGGTTTTCGTAATGCGGGCTCGAGATCGAACTTGAGAATGCGTGCGGCGGCTTCGTTGGCGAGTGCGATTTCATTGAAGGCGTCGGTGACGATCACGGCGTCTGAGATGGTATTGAGTATCGCTTCGAGGTGCGATCGCTGCGCTTCGGCGACGCGGACCTGCACTTCCAGTTCACGCCGCCGTGCATTCATCGCCTGGACGCGAGACCGCAGCGCAGCCATGGCTCGCTCGATGGCGGCGATGACCTGGTCGAACCCGGGGTCGAGCACGGGGATGGACTGGTCGTGATCATTACCGCCGATGGCGTTGATGTAATTAGTGAGCTTGCCCAGTTCGTTATCGACGCGGGCGGCCTGGAGGGCATTCACGCGCCAGAGTCCGGCGGCGGTGACAACGGCGGCGAGGAATGCCGCGGCGCCGATGATGATATATCCCCATGAATTGTGAAGGGCAGGTACATACAGTACGCCGCAGGCAAGCAGACCGATAACCACGATCATGGTTGCCGCTGTAACTGGAATGACCCGCCTCAGGGTATTCACCTGACGCCTCCTCCACGCTGCCTGATTGTCTTTCGCCAGCCTGTCGGCGAGGGTAAGCGAAGCTCACCCGTGGCAATCCTCTTGTCATCCTGAAGCTCGTCGGGAACAGGGTCCCGGTTACTGGCCGGCGTCGGCTACTGATTGCAGTAGTTTTTTCGCCCGGACGTTATCCGGCTCGCGGCTGAGCGACTGGCGGTAAGCATCCGCGGCGGCCTGCCGCCGGCCGGCTTTCTGCAGGGTAATACCCCTGAGCAGAAGCGGCGTGGCGCTGTCCGGCGCGAGTTGGGCGGCCTGGTCGAAGTTGCTCAGGGCGTCGTCGACGCGACCACGTTTCTGCCAGACCATGCCCGCCAGCAGATAGCCTTCATGTCGGTGCGGGGCGAGGCTGATTACTCGGTGTGCGGCCTGGAGTGTGCCACCGTAGTCTTCCTGCTTCCATGCCAGCTCGCCCAGCTTGATCCAGTTATCCACGTCGGCCGGGTCCTTCCTGACAATCCGCATGAGAACGTCCTTGGCATCACTGAGCCGCCCGATTTTCACGTACGCCGCGGCGAGTACCTGGCGCAAATCGTTGCGGTCCTGCAACTCGGGGTTGTCCAGTAACTGCTTCAGCGAGTCGATGCCGTCATCGTGCCGGCCGGCGGCGACCTGGGCGAGCGCCAACTCCTCGGCCAGCTTGATGTTCTCGGGATCGAGTACCGTCGCCTGTCGGAAGTAGCTGACGGCCTTGTCGCTTCGGCCGCTGATGTCGTACATGTGTCCGAGCGCGGCGCGCATACCGGCGTTCTGATCGAAGTAAGTCAATTTATCCTCGATCAGTGTGATGGCCTCGTCGGTACGGCCGAGCGAGACGAGCATTTCGCCGCGTGCGATGAGGTAGGCGGGATTGTCCGGCTCGGCCTCGCAGGCTTTTGTGTATTCGTCGAAGGCCACTTCGTAGTTCTGCCAGCGTTCGAAGACCAGTGCCTGGTAGTAATGCGCCTCGGCGAGTTTGTCATCAAGCATGATGGCCGCGTTGAACAGGTGATAGCTTCGCTCGAGGTGGCCTTGCTCGAGTTCGATCCGGCCGGCGAGCACGTGCAGCTCGGGGCTGGTCGGGTCGATGGTCATGGCCTCCTTGACGGTCCGTTCGGCCTGCTCGAGGTCGCCGGTGTCGAACTGCTGCTGCGCCATATCGAGCATGAGCGCAGTGCGTACCGAGAGCCAGCGGTCCTCGGCGGCGTTAACCCATTTTTCATGGTTCGACTGACAACCAATCAGCGTCGAGGCGAGTAGCATCGACGCTGACAGGAATAACCAATGTTGTGACGAGTGCGCTCTCTTGAACATCGAATCACATCCCTGCTTGATTGTGCGTTATTGGCCGGGATCGGCGTAATACGGCGTCTCGGCCTCGGAAAACGTTTCGTACTCCTGCTCGGCCTGGGTCTGCTCGACGGCGTTCGGGTCCTCGCCCGGCAGGAAGCCGTTGATCACATCGAAGACGTTTACCGTAGCGGCCTGATCGTACGGCTGCTCGCCAGTCTGCTCGAACGTTTGTTCGTATGTCTGCTCGAACGTCTGCTCGTACGACTGTTCGGCAGGTTGCCATGAGCCGTCGGCGGCGGCATCATCTTTCTCCGCCTGGTAGCTCATATCGAACAGGTCCTGGCCGGTTTCGGTATCTTCGTATGTATCATCTTCGAAATCGCTTTCGAAGGTATAGACCGTTCGGCCGGCGCTCTGATCCTTCTTCTCGGCCGGTTCATCGGCTGACAGGTCGTAGTCCGCGAACGCCGAGGTCTGCGGCTGCGATTCTTCGGCGTTCTGATCGTCCCATGACCACAAGTCGTCCGATCCAGCGGTGTCTGCGGCGGCGGCAGCATCCGGCTGCGATTCGGCCGCGGCGGCGTCACCGGGTTCATCGACCGGCTCGGGTGAATCGCCGAGTACTTCATCGAGCAGTGCGTCGACTTCCATTTCGCCGATCTGGTCGTCGAGTAATTCGTCGATTTCGTCTTTCATGATGCTCTGGAACCGGTAGAAGAATTTCTCGCCGGTAAGCTCTTCCCTGAGCTCCATGGCATCGGTCATGGTGGGGTCGAGGTACAGCGCCAGGTTCACGCGCCACAGTGCCCGCTGCTTATCGCCTTCTTCGAGGTACTTCAATGCCTGGCGGACATGTGCGTTGGTCATCTTGGTGCGTGACCACGGTAGCAGCCCTTCACGCGAACCGATCATCAGCGTCTCGGAGCGGTCCTGGAAATCATCACCCATTTCATAGAGGACCTTGTCCCTGATGACGGTGGGCTTGATCAGGAAGATGATCTCACTGCGTGTGACGGTATCGTTATGACCGCGGAAAGCGCTGCCGAGCAATGGGATATCGCCGATGCCGGGAACCTGCTCGCGGTTTGTCGAGGTATCTTCCTTGAACAGGCCGCCGAGGATGATGGTCTTGCCCGACTTGACGATCACGTTGGTAGTCATTTCCTGGGTAGTGGTTTCGGGTATCACGAAGTTGTTGACGGTACGATCGGTTGAACCATCACTGACTGACGGGCGCATTTCTATTCTGACGAAGTTATCCTCGCCGACGAACGGCCGGACTGTCAGTTGGGTGCCGACATCAAGAAACTCGACGGTCTGAGTCTGCGATGTTTCCGTAACGGTTGTCGATAGGTAGCCCAGTTTTTCACCGACGAGCAGATCGGCTTTCTGGCGGTTGAGCACCAGGAGTTTGGGCATGGCAAGTACATTGGTATCGGTAACGGAATCGAGTGCCCGGATGTAGACGGCCGCATCGCTGCCGACTACGCCGATCTTCATACCGGAAGTACCTGATGAAACATTACCGACACTGGTGGTCATCGCGCCGCCGCTATCGATCTTGTCGCCTGCCTGATCACTGCCCGAGATCAGATTGGCAACGGCACCCAGGGGCGTGGCGAAATCAGTGACATTCAGATCGAAAAAGATGGCGAAATCCACACCGAGCGCGTTATTCTCCGTCAGCCGGGCCTGCAGTACCGTGGCCTCGATGAGTACCTGCTTGGGTCTGACGTCGAGTTCTTCGAGCACGGCGAGAATCTCGGTGACGTTTTCAGGGTAATCACGAATAATCAGGGTATCCGTATGAGCGTATGAATTTTCTCCGCCGTCACTCATACTGGGCTGGAAGCCGGTCTTGGCTTCGCCGCTTACGGCGATCGAACCCGAAGCGGAAAGCAGCGGGCTGACGAAGTTGGATGCGTCGGCGGCATTGATATAGTTCAGGCGAATGATCTTGTGGATGGTCTTCCGCTCCTGCTCGACAAGCTGATCGAGTTCTTCGGCGGTATAGACGTAAATGAAATTGCCTTTCTCACGATAGCCGAACCCGTTGGTATAGAGAATGGCGTCGAGTGCTTCGTAGAAGTCGACGTTGTACAGGTCGGCGGACACCGTGCCGGAGACGTTGCGGCTGGCAATGATATTCCGCTGCGACTGGATACTGAGCAGTTGGAGTACCTTGGTCAGTTCCAGGTCCTTCACGTGCAGATCGATCTGGCCGAAGGACCCGACCTCGACGGTCTGCCCGTCGTCGGACTGTCCGTCGTCCATACCGGTGGAGTCGAACAGCCCGATGGTCTCGACCTCCCTTTCCCCCGGCCCTGCCCCGTTTGCCGCGCCTGCCGACTCTTCGCTTTCAGCCCCGATAACCGGACCGGCACAAACGGAACCGATAATGCAAAAAAAAAGCCCAATGAGGTATTGCCTGTTGGTTTTGTACATGGCCGTTTCCTTCCAAGCCTCACGTTTTCAAACTGTCACCACTTGCTTGTATGTCTGTCCTTGTTCAGTTCAAAACGAGTTTGAAATCCATATCGCGCTTGCGAACGATCACTTCACGTTCGAGAATGCGTATGACGGTAAACCCGTTGATTTTCTGTCCGACGTTAAGTACTTTTCCATTGATCATCACACCGGGCCGGCTGCCCTTGAAAACACTCTGCAAGGTCAGGTCGGAAGCCTCTTTACGAATCGACTCCCGCCACGATTGATTATCGGTTAGTTCCTGACCCGAGTTTTGTGGCTCGACGGGATCATCTGAAGTATCCTCCTGCTCCTTGTAGCGGGGGTCGAGCTCGAACAGGTCCCGATCAAGGGTGTCGGGCAGGTCGACGTACACCACGGCCCGTTCGGATTCGTCCGGCGAGGTGGTGTTGCTACTGTTGCTATCTACCGGAGTTACCGAAGCCGCGTAATTGGGCTGGGCGCTGGCGACCTTCGGGACGCGGTCCTTCAACAGCAGGCGACCCCACAGAAGAAGCCCTACAAGCACTACCATCAGTAGAACCCCGGTCTTCTTCTTATCCGCCATAAGCTGTCGTTTAATGGCTTCGATATCGATCATGAACCGGGTCCCTCCCGTTTGGAATAGAACGAGCTGACCTGCATATTGATCTTGAGCAGATTATCGTCCTCACGCTGGTACGACTGCAGCACGGCCAGGTTTTCGATGCGGATCAGCCTGGGCATGCATTCGATTTCCCTGAGAATGCCGTAGGTGTCGGTGAAACTGCCGATGTATTCCATCGTGACGGGAATCACACTGTAATCGACGTACCTGGCCGTTTCGGCGGTCAGCACGTTCTGTTCGATGGCGTTGTTGTTCTGCAGAGCGTTGGACAGGCCGTGCAGCACGCCGCCCAGTTCCTCATTCTCAGGAACGTAGCGGGTGTGCTTGTCGAGGACCTTATGCATCCCGTGTATCTCGATCTGCCATTGTGCCATGTTTTCCTTGTTCTGCTTGGCGGTCCGGATATTCTGTTCCAGTCGGACAATCTGCTCACGCAGCTTCTTCTGTGTGAAATGTGCGGGCAGCCAGAGACCGACGGCGAAGACCGCGGAGACCGCGGCGACGACAATCAGTGTTTTAAGCTGGTCTCGTTCAATCAACACCGGCTACCTCCTCCCTGTCCACCGGCGGCAGGTAATCCGCATCGAGATCGATCTGCATGACGATCTGGAACACACTCGCGATATGGCCGTTCAACTCGGTTTCCCTGCTGTACCGCAGTTTGACCTTGCTGAAAACCGGATGGTCACTCAGCGATTCCACCGTCTGTGAGACAAACTCACTGGGAGCAATGGCCTCCATTTCGATATGGATCAGGTTATCCGGCGGTTTCGCATTGGGATCGGCGGGCTTGTTCTTTTTGTCCTTCAGTTCCTTCTCGGTCAGCGGTTTGGGGCGTCTCGCCTCGACCCGCAGTTCCTTGAGTGAAACCTGCGCCGGCAACACGGTACTGATAGTCGCCAGGACCTGTGTGAAGCTGATCGGCTGGACCAGTTCACGTTGGACCTTGACCTGGTGCGAAAGCTTATCGTACTGCGCCTTGACCTGCTGCAATCTGACGGGATCGGCACTGACCATTTTCAGTTCGCCGTCCAGCAGGCTGACCTGCTCCCTGAGCTGGTAAGTCTGCATCTGGAGCGTCAGCCACCATCCGACGAGTGCGAAGAAGAAGACGGCCACGAGTACAATCTGGCGATAGACCCGGCGTCTGGCGGCCTGCCTGCGTATGTAGGACTGGGGGAGGAAGTTGACTTCGTTCATGCCGCTCCCCTTTTCAGCAACCCCGCCTCTTCCCGGCGAAGCGACAGTCCGGCCGCTACGGTCCATGCGCGGACGCTGCGGGCTATCGAGCCGTTTTTATCCACCGAGGCCAGGTCGATCCCATCGAGCGGATTCACCAGCTTGACCTTGACACTCGCGCCTTCCTCGATCAGCGGGACAAGCCATGATTGCCTTGATTCGCCGCCGACGAGCATGACCTCTTCAGGCCTGCGCCCGCGGAATGTCACACTGTAATAGCGAAGGCACAGCGCCAGCTCACGCGCAAGGTGACTGACCGGCGCCCGCAATGCCTCGAAGATCGCTCGCTGGACCTGGTTCGGGCGTGACGGCGAGACTTCATCGTCCGAATCGCTGTCAACAGCTTCGTCGCTGAGCTGTCGTCTCAGGTCAGATACTTCCGATACGGGCATTTTGAGCTGGGTGGCGATGGTCTCATCGAGCTTCCGGCCCCCGATATCGATGAGTTTGAAGAAGACGATCTGTCGCCCGCGATAGATCAGGACTTTACTGGCGTCGAAGCCGATATCGATCATCACACTGACGGGCATCTGCTCGACATTGATATCTTCTTCATAGTCACGATCACGGTGCAGGCAGCGAGCCAGTGCGTTTGGCGTGGCGTCAATGGCGATCGGCTGCAGGCCGCAGCCGGTGAGGATGGCCACATGCTGCTCGATCAGTGCCTGCGAAGCTGCGAGCAGAATGACTTCAAGACGCTGGTCCTCACCCTGCGTGACTTCGCCGGCTTCGATGTACTGGATGGCGGCTGGCTCACCCATGAACTGGAGGTGTTCGCCGGCTTCCCACTCGACGGCGGCCTGAAGTTCGGCGGCGGGCATTTTGGGGAGCCTGAGGTTCTTGTAATGCACCGCCGTGGTGGGCAGTGCACTGACGACACTGCGCCCTTTGAACGCGCTTCGACTGAGCATATCGCGGATCAGGTCACGGACGAACTCCGGATACGCTTCATTCGTCGGCGACAGGTCGGAAGGGATTTCCCGGCTGGCAGCGGCGACGGCGCGGATGCCGGCCTCGACTCGCTCGAGCTGCAGCATCTTGATGCTGTGACTGCCGAGGTCGATCCCGATCGGACACTTCTGATTCTTCAATGTGCCTCCCAGCACTTCCACACTCCTGACAAACTCATATGGTTAAATTCTGTCTACTGTCACGCGGCCGGTAAATGGAGCAACGGTGATGCGATACGTATCGTTATTGAATGTCAGATCAACCGTACCGCCATTAAGCGGGCCGCCCATATCGTCGAATTCCAGTACGTTTCCACTTCCGAACGTCGCCGATACAATCGTAACGCCTTCGAAACGCGAGTCATTATCAAATTCAACGATATAGTTCTGCCCCACGCCGCTTTTCCAGTTCACCGACAACGTCTGGTCATTTGCATCTGTGAGTCGATATCTGTTATTCGGTATATCAAATATAACCTTTCGATTCGCCTGCTGCGCAATCGCTTCATTCTGCGTATACAGAATATCGGCCATTACCATTCTGGCTGCAGCCTGAACACCGAGTGTTCCCGCAGACAGCATTTGTGGCACTACAATAGCGCCCGCTATGCTGATGACCACAACAACGATTAACACTTCTATTAACGTATATGCAGACTTAAAATGCTTCGTATAAGTTGTATGCTTGTCCATGAGTTCATATTCCCATATTACCGGAATGTGAACCTCCGATTAATCATGATCCGGCATGGATTCAACCGTAACTTTCGCACTACCCTTTTTGAGCATACTGACGATATCACTCAGTTTTTCATTGGTTTTCTCAAGTTCGACGACCATGGCTCTCCGCTGTTGCCCCGCGTCCATGGCACCTTGCGCCATTGCCGGATTCGACACCGATAACATCCGGCCTCCTGGTGTAACTGTCCAGAGGGTCCATAGATTCAGCGTCAGAAGAACTGCGATAAATGTCAGAACGGTATTCAGATATTTGAGAGATCGCATATCATTATCCCTTTTTATGCAGAGACTCCTTACTGTTATTCTTCGGCATTCTGACAAAGCTATCTGAGTCAAACACATCAATGCCCAATTTTTGATAAACATCAGGGATTTGCCTATCGGACGCGGTTGCTCCCGATAATAATCAATTACTCCGTCCATCAAATAAAGCCATCAAATAAAAAAGCTGCGGAGATGACCTCCGCAGCTTTTGTTTTTACAAAATTTGAATTTTCAGATTAAGGGATTGAATAGATGTCGCCCATGGCAACACCAATGGTGTCTTCCAATCCATCTGCATTAGCATCCGCAAGAGGATTTACCACCCCCTGAGGTATAGCAGCAAGCAGTACACCCGTTGCATCGGTATATCGCCATGCTGTGTTACCTGCAGCGGACATATCCGATGTATTGGTGAACGGATTGATGGGAGCGGCCTGCAGATACGGGCCGAAACCACCTGCCGCAACAGTCAGGTCTGTCCAGACGTTACCATCCGCAATCATATTGGGGTAAATGTCATTGTGCTGGACACGATACAGTTCAAGCTGTGCACGAATTGTCTGAAGCTGTGATTGAAGACTACCTGCTCGGGCCGTTGTCGAAGCGTTCGTAAACTGCGGGATCACGATCGCCGCCAGAATGCCGAGGATGACCACGACAATCAGGATTTCAACGAGAGTGAACCCTTTTTTCACCATTCTACGTGCCGACATAAGAAATCTCCTTGTCTTGATTGGTACCAGAACCGTTGTTCGATGGCGGGTCCACTTAGACCCGTTGTTTTTCAACCTTTCACTGCAAACACCGGTCACGCACCGGCGTGAGGGTTTCCATCTTTCACTGATGCCGGCCTTCCCCCTTCCGGGCTTTGCAGATCATGCAAAAAAGGAAGATGCGGCATAGCCCCAAAGCACATTCACACATTATCAATCGTCTACCGATCGGTTCGACTTAACCGAGGCCGATCAGTTATTACCCCTGGCTGCACATCTTGAATGCATCAGGGCAATACGACGTAAAAAGACGATATATTCGCCGTGAAAACAAGAATTTCCCGAGAATTTATCCCCCATGCCCCGCTGGTGAGAATTGCCCAGCCGCTACAGAACGAACAGCTTCACGAATCCGGCCGCTCGTGAAGGAACCGCTCGACTTCATCGAAGAGGGTTTTCGATTCCTGGTAGGTGATCCGGTCTCGCGTCCGCTGGGCATTTCCCCAGCAGCACGCCTGCACTTCGTCGGGCGGGAGTGTCACATGATCGGTCTGCACGTAGCCCAGGTAGAAGGTCACGGTCTTGAACACTTTCCGGCCGCTTTTCTTCTCCGATATGTAATGCTCGATAAAAGCCGGTTTTTCAAGCAGCCGGCACTCGGTGATGCCGGTCTCCTCCGCCAGTTCCCGCAGAGCGGTCTCTACCGGGGTTTCGCCGGTGACTGGATGACCCTTGGGGAACCCCCAGTGCCCGGCCTTATGCTGAACGAGCAGGTATCGCCGGTCACCGGGTGCAGTCTCGAGCACGGGGATCACGCCGTAGGAAAAGTCGGTTTTCAGAGAAGGAAGGAAAGGAATCATTCAACCTTTATAGTCATTTTGTCTTGTGTTTTCAGTTTTTTCAGTCTTCGGCACGTCAGTCTATCACATACCGGCAAGCCTGTGGAAGTCCGCCGCCGCGACGGACTTCCGCAAGGTATCAAGTAGAGGCATAGGAAAAGGATGGAAGGGCTATTGGATACATGAACTTCACCGAATAAATGGCGGCTGAATTGGGGTCGGCCGCAGTCTTCGAAATGATATTACATCAGACTACCCCCTGGAATCCCTGCGGGTCTCAAGAGACTGGCCTGGTTGCCGATAATCGCGGCCAGTCGCAGATAAGATTCACTTATCCCCCCATGTCAACCGACAGCGGCTGGTTGCAAAGAGGCGGCGTGTGGCTGAGCGATCTGCTCGTTGATTTTCGGGGGACCGAGCAATGTGCACGTGGTTTTGATATCGTCTCCGGCCCGCTCGATGATGTGGCTGATACTGCCGACAAGGTCGTCGTTCACGCTAACGCGAATGCCATTCAACCGCAGGCTGACACTGCAACTGTTCTGAACCAGTTCGAAGACCACCTCGCCGCCTGCTGTGCCGCCGTTCTGCTGCGTTTGCAGCGACGCCTGTCGAAACAGTTCCCTCAGATGACGCAACTGCTCCGTGAATCCGTTTTCGAGTGCGGCGTCCGGGCCGGTCTGTATCTGCAGCCTGACCTGGGTGGTCAATTGCTCGACAGCTTGTTCAACAGGAATAACGCGATCAACGATAATGCCGGGCTCTTCCCGTCTCAAATCGATTCTGCCTTTCAGAAATACGATCTTATTTTCACTGAGTAACGGGTAATTGATATCGTAGACATCGGAGAAGACGACCGCCTCGATCGACGACCTGCCGTCGTCGAGTGTGAGCATGGCCATTTTCCGGCCGGCGGATTTACCTTTCTTGACAATGGTATTGCGAACACGGGTGAGCATGCCGCCTGCAATCACCGGATATTCACCGGTGAGTGTTTTCATCTGCACCAGGTCGCAACTGCTGTATCGCCTGATCAGTTCATGATACTGATCGAGCGGGTGGCTGGATACGTAGAACCCGAGCGCGCCGCGTTCGTATTCGAGTTGCTCGTTGGTGCTCCACGGGTTGGTATCGGGCAGTCGGAAGACTTCCTGCTCGGGTTCGCCGCTTCGCTGCTGCTGAGCCACTTCGCCGAAGAGGAAGTCTTCTGACTGCTGCAGAGACGCGGCCTGGGCACCGGCGCGAATGACTTCATCGAGCGACTCGATCATGGCGGCTCGCTTTTCACTGCCGTGAAGCTCGTCGAACGCGCCGCATTTGATCAGCGCCTCGATGGTGGACCGGTTGACCGTACCAGCGGGGAGTCGTTCGGCGAAATCGAACAGGCTGCGAAACGGCCCGTTCTCACGGCGTTCGGCGAGGATCGTATTGACCGCCTTTTCGCCGACGCCCTTGACCGCTGAGAGTCCGAACCGGATATGGCCGTGCGAAGCGTCATGCGCATCGTCCGTGTCGTAGACGACGGTGAAGGCGATATCGGACAGGTTGATGGCGGGCGGCCTGACCTCGATGCCGCGATCGCCTGAAGGCAACATGACGTGCCGGCATTCGTCGATGTATTCCACCACCTTGTCGGTATTGACCGATTCATACGTCAGTACGGCGGCCATGTACTGCAGAGGAAAATACGTCTTGAGGTAAGCGGTCTGGTACGCGATGATGGCGTAACCGGTCGAGTGGCTTTTATTGAACCCGTAGCCGGCGAACTTGAGGATCAGATCGAACAGTTCCTCGGACTGTTTCGCCGTCAGGCCGTGCTTCATGGCACCTTCGATGAACTTGGGGCGTTCAGCGTCGATCACCTTGCTCTTTTTCTTACTGATCGCCTTGATGAGCGTATACGCCGCGCGCAACGGTATACCGCCCAGTTCATTGGCGATCTGCATGACCTGTTCCTGGTAGACCATGATGCCGTAGGTATCGGCGGTGAGTTTATCGACGATGGGATGAACGTGCGGAACCGCCTCCCGGCCGTGCTTGCGGTTGTTGTAGTTCGGGATCAGCTCCATCGGACCCGGCCGGTAGAGCGCGTTGGCGGCGATCAGGTCTTCCAGCCGGTCGGGTCGCATGGCCATGAGCAGGTTGCGCATACCGCCGGACTCAAACTGGAACACACCCGCCGTCTCGCCGCGTGCGAACAGGTCAAGCACTTTCGGGTCATCGTACGTCAGCCGGTCCAGGTCCAGCGGCTGCCAGTCGGGGTCATCCACACGGGCGGGATTGATCGTATTACGTATGGTTATGTCATCGAGTGATCGGAGCACCAGTTGCCGTGCCCGTTCGATGATCGACAGCGTTCGCAACCCGAGGAAGTCCATTTTGAGCAGTCCGACCTTTTCGACGGCCGGGCCGTCCCACTGCGTAACAATCTGCTCGGTACCGGGCGGCTTGTACAGTGGAATGATGTTATCCAGCGGCTGGGTGGCGATGACCACACCGGCGGCGTGAACACCGGCATGGCGGGCCAGGCCCTCGAGACGCATCGCGGTATCGAGCATCTGGCGATACTGGTCGCTTTCCTGGTACAGCTTCTGCAGGTCGGGTTCCTGGTCGAGTGCCTTGCGGATCGTCATACCCAGGCTGTCGCCGACCAGCTTGCAGACCCGGTCGACTTCACCCAGCGGAACGTCGAGTACGCGTCCGACGTCGCGGATGGCGGCCCGGGCCTTGAGCGTGCCGAAGGTGATGATCTGCGCGACGTGGCCGTATTTCTGCCTGACGTAATCGATGATCGCCTGCCGGCCGTCCTGGCAGATGTCGATATCGATATCAGGATATTCCGACCGATCGGGATCGGTGAACCGCTCGAACAACAAGCCATAGCGGACGGGACAGGCGTTGGACAGTCCCAGGCAGTAGCCGACCATCGTCCCGACGCCCGAGCCCCTGGCGTTGGCGGGTATGCCTCGTCGTCGGGCTTCATTGACGAAGTCCCAGACGATCAGGAAATACGCCGAGATGCTCTTGTCCGCAAGTATACCCAGCTCGCGTTCCAACCGGTTGCGGTGCTCGTCGGTTACGCCTTTCGATCCGTATCGCCAGGTAAGACCGGCCTCGGCCAGCTCTCGCAGGGCCTGGTCGCACTGCTGCTTGAGCTTCTTCGTCGATTCCTTGTGACGCGTAGCGTCGTAAGGCAGCAGTTCATACTGACTGCTGTATGCCTTGTACCAGTCGGTCGAACCTTCCGTGAGAGATTTGATATGACTGGTCAGCTCACGGGGTTTGTGTTTTTCGATCTTGACAATGGGCGCGTGACTGACGTTGAAGTCCAGCTCGACGTTGCAGCGATCAGCGATCTCGGCGGTGTTTCTGACCGCCTCGGGCAGATCGGCGAACAGTTCGGCCATCTGCTTCGGAGATTTCACATAAAGCTGCGGAGAATAGTGCAGCCGGTTGGCGTCGCTCTTGAGTTTTCCGGTTGATATACAGCAGAGTGAATCGTGGGCGTCGTAGTCCTGCTCGACCAGGAAGTGGGCGTCGTTATCGCAGACCAGTGGAATATCCAACTCGTGAGCGAGTTGAATGAGGTGCGGGGTGATCTGGTCCTGCTCGGGAATGTCATGTCGTTGGAGTTCGATATAAAACCGCGGCCGGCCTGCCTGATAGCACGCGAATGTCTGCTGATGCCAGCGTGCTTCCTCGCAGGCATTGCGGTAATGGGCTTCGTCTTTAGTCTGCACGAACCGGCCGAGGTGGTAAGCAATCGACGAGCCGAGATGACCGTTGATCGCGATCAGCCCGTCGTGATGCTCTTCAAGTGTGGTCTTGTCCATTCGCGGCTTGTAATAAAAACCGTTGATAAACGAGTCGGAGCTCAGTTTGAGCAGGTTCCGCCAGCCGGTGTTGTTCTCGGCAAGCAGGACCAGGTGAAACCCGCCGTCCGCTACGCCGGTGTATTCCCGGCAGCGACGATCCGACGATTTGCCGTTGATATCCGGTGCCACGTAAGCTTCGATACCGAGTATGGGCTTGATACCCGCGGATTTTGCATGTGTATAGAACTCGATCGTACCGTGCAGATTGCCGTGGTCGGTGATGGCCACGGCACTCATACCGAGGGCCTTGACGTGATCGATCAGCCGGTCGATACGGTTACCACCGTCCAGCAGGCTGTAATGACTGTGCAGGTGGAGGTGGACGAAAGACTGATCTGTATTTTCACATTCGCCGGTTGCCTGTTTCGCCATCCCTGGCTTACTCCTGAAATTGCGGATAACACGATCGATCGATCATAGTCGCCGCCCGGGTTCTGTGTGAAGCGGCGATCAACAGATGTGAAAGCTAATCGGGACTTCCGTCGGTGTAAAGGGCTGTTTTTCGTGATGATTGCGGGGCGCGTTTCATTAACATCCGAACCGGCCGGGAATTGAGCGAGAGAGACCGGTGGATGGGAAAAATGAGAAAAAAGGCGGTTGGCTGAAATGTCCGGAACATGGTAGTATGACTGGTATCTGAAGTGTTCTGGAAACGGAGTTAAGTAATGAATTTGCCGATTGCCTTACAGTTATATTCTATTCGCAATCCCCTTGGTGAAGACTTTGAAGGTTCACTCGAGCAGGTTGCTCAGTTCGGTTACGAGTATGTCGAACTGGCCGGCTTGTACGGCCGAACACCTGAACAGGCGAAAGTGATCCTCGACCGGTTGGGACTCAAGGCGATGGCAACGCATGTCGGGCTGGGTGATATTGTCAACAACATGGCCGGGTTGATCGAGCAGTCGAAACTCTTCGGGTTCAAGTATGTCGTGCTTCCTTGCATCGATGATAAGTTCCGAAAGCCGTCGGGTTATCGCGAGCTGGCAGGTATGCTCGACAAGATCGCCGCAGCGGCCGGTGAAGCCGGGCTGACAGTGTGTTATCACAATCACAACTTCGAGTTCGAGCAGCTTGAAGACGGCAGCCGGGGTTATGACATTCTGTTCGACACCGGGGAACCGCACGGCTACCAGGCCGAACTGGATGTGTACTGGGCGCAAAAGGCCGGTGATGACCCGCTTGCCTGGATGAAGAAGCTTGCCGGCCGGGTCCCGCTGCTCCACATGAAGGACATGGCCGATACCGAGCAGCGTGGATTCACCGAAATCGGCAGGGGCGTGATCGATCTGAAGAGCATCGCCGAGGCCGCCGAGTCGTGCGGCGTGGCGTACCTGATCATCGAACAGGACAACCACTGGTCCAGCAGTCCGCTCGAATCGGCGAAGGTCAGTATCGATAACCTGAAGGATATGATGGTAACCGCCGCCTAGCCATTTCCGGTAATTATTCGCTGAAGAGTGACGACACCGGTGTCTGAGGCGTTGGCCGATCTGTGGTTATAGCGGTGGCGGCGGAATGCTGCCCTACGGTTTTTTCGATTCGTTTGAGACCTTCCCTGCAGTAATCCGGGCTGAGCTCCGTACCCAACCATTTACGCCCGAGTTGCTTTGCAACGACAAGTGTCGTGCCGCTGCCGGTGAAGGGATCGAAGACCAGATCGTCGGGATTGCTCGATACCAGCATAACGCGTTTAAGCAGAGCCTCGGGCAGTTGACAGGGATGCCACTGCTGACGCTCCTTGAAGGTGCCGCACAGTCGTGACTGGTACCACGTATCCATTTCCGCGGAAAGGTAGAACCCCCCGATATCTTCGATGGCCGCCTGGGGCCTGAGGTACCAGGTATCGTCGGGTAGCTTGCCTTTCGGGTTGGCTCGCTTGTCGTTATAAGTTGTCTGACGGGCACTGGGTACGGCCACGGCGTCGTAGTTGAAGGTGAACGGTGGATCGGTCGTCAAATTCGATATGGCGTTACCGTTCTTGTCCACCGCATCGCTGCCCACGCAGTAAAACAGGTGTGCGTGCGAGCGGTTGAACTTGATTTTGCAGCGCTGGCCGAAAGTGTAATGCCAGATGATCCAGTTGCGGAACAGCAGCTTCGCGTTTTTCTGGAGCTGTTTGAGTTTCAGCCTGACCTCGGCGGCGTACTCGTCGCCGATCAGAATGTAGAAGCTGCCCGAAGGCTTGAGTAGCCGGGTACAGGCGTCGATCCACCGGTACGTCCAGTCGAGGTAATGCTCGTCATCGCGTTTGTCTTCGTAGTGGCCGTCGTACTGATACCCGATGTTGTAAGGCGGATCGGCGAAAATCAGGTCTATCGAAGACGCAGGCCAGTTGGCCATGATCTCGATACAGTCGCCCTGGACAAGCTGGTTGCGTGGAATGGTTTTCATGGTCGAATTATACAGAATGAAATGGGATTGCGAGAACGGCTACAGGTGCCAAGCGGCAGGTTCAGGACCTGTTCAAGGTCTGTCACGTCTGAATCGGTGAGCCTGATAACCTTATATGTTTCAATCTGATAAACCTGTCTTTACGCGACTTTTCAAGCCGGTGATAGGGGTCTATACTTGTACTGCGAGCTCGTTCCGCCGAATCGGGACGTTGAGAAGTAACCAACTGGAGATCTGCTATGGCTCATATCATTGCGGAACCCTGTATCGGGACGAAAGATACTGCCTGTGTTGCAGTTTGTCCGGTGGACTGTATTCATCCGACTTCTGACGAGCCGGAGTTTCAGGATGCCGAGATGCTCTATATCGATCCCGAGACCTGTATCGACTGCGGGCTGTGCGTGGATGAATGTCCGGTGAAGGCGATTTTTCCGGAAGAAGACCTGCCCGAGGAGTGGCAGGCGTTCATTGCGCGTAACGCGTCGTATTACGAAAAGTGAATTCTGAAATATCAGGCGAGATTATCCAGCTCTGTACGAACCGGGTATCATGATACCCGGTTTTTTTCATAGCGGCAGGTTGTCATGGCTGACTGTGATCGCAAATACAATGTGGTCGTTACCGAAACGTTGAGTGACCGGCCGGCGACATGGCTGCGTGACCGGGCGAATGTGGTGTTCTGCCGGTACGACGACCCGGCCGGGCTTGACGGACACCTGCCTGGTGCAGACGCCCTGGTGGTGCGGACTTACACGCAAGTGAACGATTCACTGCTGTCGAGATGTTCGTCTCGACTGAAGGTCGTGGCGAGGGCGGGTGTGGGGCTGGATAATATCGATCTGGATGCATGCCGACGTCGCGGTATTCGTGTGTTGAATACCCCGGACGCCAATACGCAGGCGGTGGCCGAGTATACCCTGGGCCTGATTCTCGACGATTGTCGGCCGAGAACGCCTCTTGTCATGCCCTGCGATGCGGAGACGTTCCACCGTTTGCGACAGACCGAGCTCGGCCGACAGCTTGACCGCCTGACGCTGGGTATCGTCGGTTTCGGACGTATCGGCCGGCGCCTGGCGGAATTTGCTCATGCCATCGGTATGAACATGCGGGTATGTGACCTGCTTCCGGAGGCCGCTCTTCGCAAGCAGGTTGACTTTCCATTCGAGTACATCGATCACGCCGCCATATATGGGACTTGTGATGTGATCAGCCTGCACGTGGACGGCCGGGCGTCGAACCGCCACATGATCAATCGTACCATGTTGGAACACTTCAAACCGGACTGCCTGCTGATCAACACGTCACGCGGCATGGTGATCGATCACGCGGCACTTCGCGATTGGGCGAAGTCGCACCCGGCGGCAAGGATCATGCTCGATGTGCACGATCCCGAGCCTCCACCTGAAAATTATCCCGTTGCCGGGTTGACTAACATCACGCTTCTACCACATATCGCGGCAAGAACGGACACTGCACTGGAAAATATGAGCTGGGTGGTGAGGGATGTGATGGCGGTATTGGAGAATAGCCAAAAATAACAGAGGCGTGATACGCATTCCATTTTGAAATAACATCCTGGCGGATGCCACGGGTGACATGGGCAAGCCTCAAGCTTGCCCATGCTCAGCTGCTTATTCTGTATCATTCATATGTATCTATACATATGCAAGCCCGGTATTAGCCCGGATATTTCATGGTCAGGTATGAATCGTGCTCGAAACAGCCGTCGTG
>CAYRND010000028.1:0-31307 GCA_964425365.1 uncultured Phycisphaeraceae bacterium | reverse complement strand
CACGACGGCTGTTTCGAGCACGATTCATACCTGACCATGAAATATCCGGGTTAAGGGCGCGTGGATATTCTGGAAGGGGTGTGATTTGTGATGGTCAGCTTTCCCGGTCGGTCGGTGAGATGGACCATTGGTTTGTCATGTAATGAGAGATAGCGTGGTCATAGTCTGCGGTTCTGGTGAAAGCGGCTGCTGCGAGTTTTCGTCTCAAGGCGAGTGTGGATGCGCCATTATTTTCAGTAATGACATTTGTGACCTCGTCGTATTGGTTCGGATCGGTGACACAGGTGACATAGCGATGGTTTTTAGCACTGCTCCGTACCATTGACGGTCCGCCGATATCGATTTGTTCAATGGCATTTTCTTCAGAGACGTCCGGGTCGGCGACGGTACGTTCGAAGGGGTATAGATTGACACAGACAAGGTCGATGGGTGTTATGTGATGATCCTGTAGTGCCTGCGTGTGCGAAGCCTTGTCACGTACAGCGAGCAGTCCGCCGTGAACTTTTGGATGAAGTGTTTTGACGCGGCCGTCCATCATTTCCGGGAACCCGGTTATTTTTTCGATTGGCGTGACGGGTATCTCCGCTTCGGTCAATATGCGTGCGGTTCCACCGGTTGAGATGATGGCAATACCGTAATTTTCGAGATGTCTGACGAATGGTACGAGGTCAGTTTTATCACTGACGGAAACCAGTGCCGTTCGAATATAAACGAGATCATTCATAAGCAAAACCTGTAATAAGTCATGATTGTTTTATGGTGACAGGCAATACGATAACTGATTTCAGCTAATTTCGCGGTGTGAGAGCGAGCAGTTGTCCTTCAGGTGTAACGAGTAAGATTGACTGATTGTCAAGATCGACGACCTGTTCGAGAGAGTGTGTCGGGACTTCGAGTTGAATTCGGCCGGTATCCGGTTCCATGAGAATCAGGGCGGCGTTCTGGGCCGATAGAATCCGGTTGTCGACGCGTTTGATCGGGCGTCCTCTATCCGAGTGATGCCATAATGTTTCGCCGGTATTCTTATCGATAGCGTAGAGAAGATTTTGTTTCGGTATGTTCAGATAGACCCAGTCGTCGATCGGAACGGGAGCGTGAGTGAGTGGGTATTTTGTTTTGAAGATCCATTGATCGTTTCCGGTTTCGGGATCGATAGCGTATAGCGACTGATCACTGGAGGCCATGAGGATCGTATCACCGCTGACCGCCGGCGAACAGGTGACGGGCCCGAAGGTTCGTTTTCGCCAGAGCATATTACCGTTTCGGATGTCGATCAAAGCATATACGCCGTTGGTATCGGCAACGAATATTCCGTTGCCGTGTTGCAGTGGCATGGCATTGATTCTGTTGGTCAGCTGGTAGCTCCAGTCAAGCAAGCCGGTCCGGATGTTCTGCGAAAAGACATTACCGCTGATACCACCGAAGATGACGCTGTCCCCTGCCGGGAGCGGATCTCCGGCAGCGGGTGCATATAACCTGAAAGCATAAGCCAGCTCACCACTGCGGACGTCGATCTGGTACATCTGAATTTCGGAGTTGATGCAGATCCGGTTTTCGTACAAGAACGGTCTGGACAGCAACTCTCCCTTTTCACCGACGATTTTCTGCCAGAGCAGGCTGCCGTCAGAGCGTGACAGAGCGGAAACGATAGAAAGAGGTTGTTCGACGACGATGATATATTTGTCCAGATGGGCAATCTGAGAGATAGACTGGTCGTCGGGCAGGTCGAGATTCTGTGCCCAGGCGAGTGTGTAACCGAGCTGATCGGCGTGTTTGGGGTGGATGGCGATGCGATCGGTATTTGCGTGATGAACGGGAGTAGCATCGATTCGGCCAGATACGGCGGTATGCGAGTTGCTGGTGCAAGCCCCTGTCGTCATGACGGCACAGAGGACACTGATCCATAGTGAGATTTTGCCTGCCATACAGAAAGTACTCCCAAGTCTTTTTATCTTATTTGTGATAAACGGCTAAGGTATGAATATGCTACCAATAATCGAACGATGATGCGATGAAGATCCGTGATTTCCTGTGTTAATGGGGGTCTGGTGACCGGGAAAGGGTGATGGTTGTGGGTAGGGGGGAGTCAGTATCAGGGATACTGAGCTGAAAAAATCAGTACAGAAGCAAGCAGAAGCACCCAACCGGTGACGGCGATCCAGAATAAAGGTTGTGCGAAGAGAGGATCGGGTTCGGAAATGGGAGGTGGTGTGTATTCAGCATCCGGTGGCAGGATGGGGTCCCAATCGATTTTCTGGCGAGCCTGAATGGGTGGTTCGCCTTTGACCACGGCGGAGAGGTCTTCGAGCATATCGGCAGTGGTGGCGTACCGTTGATTACGATCCTTTGCCATGGCCATTTCGATGATTTCACAAATACCCCGACTGAGTTTTGAGTTGATGTGATCAGGTGGGACGAGTTCAGCCTTGAGGTGTTTGTGCATGACAGCGGAGGGATTGGGTCCGTCGAAAGGGACCCGTCCGGTGACCATGTGGTAAAGCGTGGCGCCGAGGCCGTATATATCAGCCCGGAAATCGACATCTCTTTCGCCGCGTATCTGTTCTGGTGAAATGTAATAAGGCGTGCCGTAGGCCTTTCCCTGTTCGGCTTCAGCGGCTTCACGATCGCTGATGGCGCGTGCAAGTCCCATATCGGCGAGTTTGGCGACACCTTCTTTGGTAATCATGATATTTTTGGGTTTTACATCACGGTGAATCAAGCCGGCGTCATGAGCGTGTACGAGTGCGTCAGCGATCTGGATGGCGATTTTAAGGGCTTCTTCTTCGGTGTAATACCCTTTTTCGATAATCTGTTCGTATACGGACTGACCGTCTACGAGTTCCATGACGAAGTAATGAAAATCACCGGCTTTTCCGACATCGAGCGCGCCGACGATATTGTTGTGGTTAAGTTTGGCGGCGGCTCTACCTTCGGCATAGAACCGTTCGACGAACTGTGGATTGCCGGTAAATTTGAGGGGTAGGACTTTAATAGCCACGAGCCGGTCGAGGCTGAGTTGTCGAGCTTTATAGACCCTTGCCATGGCACCGGCACCGAGAGGAGCGAGTATCTGGTATCCTGGAATCTGCTGTCCTGCCCGTTGTTCTTCAATTTCAGGTCGAAGCCGTTCAACCTGACGTTTGGTCACAACACCTTCGACAACGAGCAGTTCGGAGAAACTCTGATTGGAATCTTTGTAATCCTCTCTGGCATGGCGGTATTTATCCAGGCAGGACCGGACTTCATCTGTTGTCGCTAAGCCTTTATCAATAATAAGCTTGCCAAGGAGTGAATCGAGGTTGTCATGGGTGCTGTCGGTCATAATGCATGTCAGTTGGATACCGGGCTTCGTGATAATAGATTCTGGATGTGTATGCCCAATAATCCCGTTGCCAGAAGGACAGTAAATATCCGAAACCATGATGTCAACAAGTTATGTATTCAATTATCGTCATATACCATTTTACTCTGGAATATCTGTCTGGGGAACAGGACTGGTCAAAACGGAGGAAATGGGGATAAAATGATATACTCGCCGGTAATGGGACTGATAGGAAGGATCCGGATGTTTCAGACAGCTGGACAGCATGGAATCCAGGAGCGGATCACCGCGGAACTACGGGGGCTGGAGCCGGTGATAGCCCGTGAACTGAGCAGTGATCTGTCGTGTGTGAACCAGCTAGTGAGTCACGTCGGCCGCTATCGTGGCAAAATGGTTCGCAGCCGGCTGTTACTGACGGCGGGTCTGGCATGTGAGCCGGAGGGCCGGGGCATTCGCGATTCCCATCGAGTTGCTGCATGCGTAGTGGAACTGGTGCATCAGGCCACACTGGTGCATGATGATATTCTTGATGAAGCGCGGATGCGTCGCCGGGGCCAGACGATCAATCACCTGTGCGGTAATGAAGCGGCGGTGATGCTAGGGGATTACCTGATCAGTCATGCGTATCATTTGTGCAGCGGTTTGGAGCGTCCGGACATCAGCCGTCTGATAGCGGACGTGACCAATACGGTATGTGAAGGTGAATTACTGCAATTGACGAATCGGAACAACTGGCTGCTGGACGAGGGGACCTATTTTGAAATGATTTTCCGTAAGACGGCGAGCCTGTTCGGGGTATGTGGTCGACTGGCAGCCCGTTTGAGCCATGCGGATGATACAGTTGAGGAGGCGTTATGTGCCTATGGTCATCATCTGGGCGTCGCGTACCAGATTATGGATGATTTAGCCGATCTGATTGCCAAAGAGGATGAAGCGGGTAAGACACTGGGCCTTGATCTGGATAAGGGCAAGCTGACACTACCGTTGATCAGGTATATGAATAGCTGTGACGCCTCATCCCAGAATCGTATGATTGAGATGCTGGTTCTTCAGAGTGATCCTGAAACGGAGTCGTCCGTTCGATGTGAACAGAGCATTAAAATCCGAGATTATTTAAAAAGCGGCGAATATATCGCGTATGCTCATGACAAGGCGAGTCAGCGAATTGAGGCAGCAAAGGAAAGTGTGAGCGGCGTACTCACATCATCGCATGCGTGCGGTGCGTTATTGGACCTTGCGGACCTGGTAATGCGGCGTGACTTCTGAGTGGGAGTCAGGTTGATATCGGAGGAGAAAGAATCAGCCCTATCGGTAAAATCATGTAAGGTGGTCTACTGGTACGATAGAACTGAGAAAGTTCGGTGCACGTATCAGCAATTATCGGGATGAGTATGAATGAATTGCGTCCACAAGTCTTAATACTGGGGGGCAGGTTATCACGGGACTATCCATTGCAATCGGCGTTGAGCCAGTACTTTGATGTACATTTTTTTGATGACATGAGCGAAGCGATGAATGCCCTTCGAACGGAGAGCTATCATGCGGTATTTGCGGATGTCGGTGATTTTTTGCCCCTCGAGCGTGCGTTGGCGGGCGAGAAGTCGACGATGGTATTGAATACGATCGGTGAAGGTGTCTGTATCGTTGATTCGGACAGTCGATGCAGTTGGTCGAACAAGCGTATGCGAGCGTTTTCACCCGATGTTTTTGAGCATACGAAGCGAATCTGCCGTCAGGCGTTGTCGATTTTTTCAGCGCAGGTGGGCGGTCTGACGGAAGGGATATCGCTGAAGAGCAAGAAGTTCACCTTTCAGGTGGAGGATCGCTATTTCGAGATGATCTGTTCACCGATTCTGAATGACCAGCGGATGGTATTGCAGGTAGTGGCAGTGGTATGGGATGCGACGAGCGGGAAGCGATTGCAGGCGAAGATCGATGCGATCGACGCGGCAGGCCGTGAGCTGTCGCGAATCGACGCGGAAGCGGTGGCGAAGCTGTCGCCGTCAGACCGGCTGAAATTTCTGCAGGACAAGATCATCCGTTATTCTAAAGATCTGATGCATTTTGATCATTTTGCGATCCGTCTTCTGGACAAACGGAACAACAAGCTGGAGGTGGTGATAGCGGAGGGTCTGCCGCCGAATGCGCTGGAGATCGATCTGTATGCGCAGCCTGAGGGTAACGGGATATCGGGCTATGTGGGAGCGACGGGTCGGAGTTATATCTGCCATGACACCGAGAAAGATCCGCGATATGTTTTAGGTTTGCAGCATTGCAAGAGTTCGCTGACGGTTCCGCTGATGCTGTATGACGCAGTGGTGGGCGTTTACAACATTGAATCGGAATCGATCGGCTCCTTTACAGAGGATGACCGTCAGTTTGCGGAGATATTCGGCCGTTATGTTGCGATGGCGTTGAATATACTGGATCTTCTGGTAACGGAACGATACACGACCTCCGGCCAGGTGACCGACAGTGTGGTTCAGGAAATGAGTCAGCCGCTGAACGATATTGTGACGGAATCGCAATCTCTGATGGAAGAGTATATAGGGGATGATACGATGCGTGAGCGTCTGCATCGTATTGTTGATAACGTGGAATCGATACGTCATGCGATCAAGGACGTTGCAGCGGGTCCGAAAACGATACTGGGCCAGAAGGAGCAGTTTGAACAGCCGCAGCATGACGAACAGCTTGTTGGTAAGCGTATTCTGGTCGCCGATGATGAGCCGAATATCTGCAAGACGATATATGATGTTCTGAACAAGTGCGGTTGTATAGTTCAGACCTGCAAAGACGGTTACGAGGCGTGTCTTCTGCTTGAGCAGGAGGGATTTGATGTGGTGATATCGGATATCAAGATGCCATATCGAAATGGTTATGAGATTTTTGCAGCGGCACAACGAGCCCGTGAGCATATGCCGGTGTTGCTGATGACGGGTTTCGGATACGACCCGCATCATTCCATCGTGCGTGCCAGCCAGGAAGGATTATCGAGCGTACTGTTCAAGCCGTTCAAAGTTGAGCAACTGCTTGAAGAGATCCGCAAGATATTCCCGTGTGTGGAAGAGCATGGCGGCGAATCGGATGAGAACGACACAACGCTGAAGCAGGCGGACCAACCCTGATGGCAGCCACAGGCCATCAACGAGCGAGAACGATTGTTCACCGGGCATTGCATCAAGCGGCGAATCGATTTCCAGACATTTATCCAGCGGATCTTCCCCTGTCGGGGTTGAATGAATCGGATCGTCATCTGGCCACGGCGTTATATCGCGTGGTGATACAAAGATGGTTGACATTAACGCATCTGCTTGATGGGTGTCTTAGCAGTCCCATGTCGAGCCTCGAGCCTGCTTTACAGGCAGTTCTTCTGAGTGGTGCCGCCCAGTTGCTGTTCTTTACCCGCGTGCCTGCTTACGCAGTGGTGAACGAATCGGTTGAGCTGGCGGTAACCACAATCCGTCCGGGGGCGGGTCGACTGGTCAATGCGGTATTACGGAAGCTAGCCGAGCTGCCTGCAGGTGTATCGGCGTGTGAGGACTGGTCAATGGCCAGTAATCAGTTGCCGCTTTCTGAAGGTTGTCTTTTATTGAAGAGGTCATGTTTACCGGATCAGGCGGAAGATTGGAAGAAGCATCTTTCGATTGCGAGCAGCCATCCGTACTGGTTGATCGATCGCTGGTCAGATCGCTGGTCACGCGGTCAGGTCATGGAGATATGCCGCCACAACCTGATGACGGTTCCGATCATTGTGGCGGTCGGCGCTGATTTTGAACGAGGAGGATCATGCGATGAATACCAGGCGCATGGATTACCGGGTTTCATTGTCTGGCGTGGTTCGCACGAGTGTCTGAAGAATCATCTGACTGAACATCCCCATCATCGGGTTCAGGATCCTGCCTCATCGCGTGCGGTGGAGACGACGCGAGGATTGCGACTGGAAAACATACTGGATTACTGTGCCGGCCGGGGTACGAAGACCCGTCAATTGGCGTTGTTGCACGATCATGCCTGTCTATCTGCATGGGAAGTGGACGCAGATAGACGTCGGGAGTTGTCAGGAGCGGTGACATACCAATCGAATATTCGGACAGTTTCATCGAGTCATGCTATTCGAAAGTGTTATTATGATCTGGTGGTGGTTGATGTCCCCTGTTCGAACAGCGGCGTTCTGGCGCGTCGGCCGGAGGCGAAGTACCGGCTCAATCAGGGTACTCTCAGGTCTTTAGTTGATCTTCAGCGACGGATACTTGAAGAGGCGTATGTTTCTGTGAAGGCGGGTGGGTACATTTTGTACAGTACGTGCAGTCTGGAACCGGAGGAAAATGAGCATCAAGTCAGAAGGTTTCTGTCGCAACATTCTGGTGAGTTATTAGATGAAAGGCTACATATACCCTGTGGTACTTGTGTGGAGGGCTATCACGATGGTGCCTATCATGCCCTGTTTCGCGTGAAAATTGACAGATAATCGATAAATCCGGCCGTGATAGTGTCAGACAGGTGATGGATTCGATACAATAAAGTGTATATCAGCCGGATAGTGTGTATATTTATGATGAGGTAACGAGATTGGGAATCAGGACAGAAGGGATGTGAGTATGCCTGTTTTGATGGAATTGTCCCGGATTCTGATACGTGAGACGGATGACACGCACATTGTGGAATTGCGAGAGGTGGATGGCGACCGTGTTTTTCCGATCGTCATTGGTTTGAATGAGGCGGCGGCCATAGAAAGGCGTCTGATGGGCCAGGTTCCTCCTCGCCCGCAGACTCATGAGTTGCTGGCGACCATCATATCGGAGCTTGGCTATCACCTAGAAAAAGTGATCATCAACGATCTTCAGAACCATACGTTTTATGCGCGGCTGCACTTACGCAAAGGGGACGAGCTGGTTGATATTGATTCCCGGCCGAGTGATGCGATAGCGATCGGTGTAGCGACAGAAGTACCTATTTATGTTGAATCGCATGTATTGGAAGCAGTCTGCCATTCCTGAAGGTTTGAGGATTTAATGGTGGAATGGGAGTTGACATCCAATATAAATCAGTTAAACTACGTGGCTCCAATCGACCGAGTTTGGATGTTGTAAGCAATAATATAAACAGGGCTAACTATGACGGCCGGCAAAATACGGATCAGAATGGAAGCGTATGACCACCAGGCATTGGATGCATCGGCGCGTGAGATCGTCGATCATGCGAAGCGGACAAATGCGAAAGTAGCCGGTCCGGTCCCACTGCCGACGCGAATCGAGCGATACACGGTATTGCGAAGTCCGCACATTGACAAGAAGAGTCGCGAGCAGTTTGAGATTCGAACACACAAGCGGATTATAGACATCAAGGAGCCGAATTCGCGAACGGTGGAAGCCTTGAACCGATTGGTCGTACCAGCGGGTGTGTTTGTGAAGATCAAGGCTTGATGAAAGATGATAGCGTTTGTATCCCGGCCAAGCCGGGCGATGAGTTGAAACAGGAAGCAATCAAACAGAGCAGCGATCCGCTCCCGATGCCGGGATGATCCAGAAGAGAGCTCTGGGAGGTTCAGCAGGATGCCAAAGGCAATTCTCGGACGAAAGCTAGGCATGACACGGTATTATGACGGCGAAGGCCGGAATATACCTGTTACGGTGATAGAAGCCGGTCCGTGTTATGTCAGCCAGTTGAAAAATCAGTCAAATGACGGTTATAGCGCGGTCCAGTTGGCGTATGAGGATCTCAAGGCGAGGCATTCGAGCTACCCGGAGATCGGACACGATGCAAAGGCGGGTCTGGGACCGAAGCGATATCATCGAGAAGTCCGTCTGGATGAATCGGAACTGGCTGAGTATGAGTTGGGCCAGTCGATAACAGCGGAACAGTTTGAAGGGATAGCCTACGTTGACGTAACAGGTACGAGCAAGGGTAAGGGCTATGCCGGCGTGATGAAGAAGTATGGTTTTCGAGGTCAGCCGAAGACGCATGGTACGGAAAGAAAGCATCGATCGCCCGGATCCATTGGAGGGCGTGCAAGTAACCGTGGTACCGGCAAACCGAAAAAAGGGATACGGATGAGTGGTCGGATGGGAGTGGACCGTGTCACGGTGAGGTCGCTGCCACTGATTTCGATTGACAAGCAGAAGAACTTGATACTGGTCAAGGGACCGATACCGGGTCCGAGCAAGGGTCTGGTAATGATTCGGGAGGCCAAGCGGTTGTATAAAGGCAAGTCGCAGCTTGCCAAGGCGTCGTAAGTCCTGGTATGTGAAGTTACCGGTGACAGCAAGTCGGTGGGTAACGGGAAACTGCAACGCCGCGACAATTCGGTGATTTTATGAAACCGAGTCGCGGGTCATGCATGTGGAAGTCGGCCCGTCGGCGTCAAGAACGCGTGCTGAGAAACCAGCATCGTAGGTGAAATGAAAATGATAGAAATACCAGTACATAACATGAAAGGCGAGCAGGTCGGCAGTCTCAGTGTCGATGAAGTCATGCTCGGGAGTGAGATCCGGCATCGATTACTGAAGCAGGCCTATGTACGTTACCACGCGAATCGGCGGCTCGGTACCAGCAGGACAAAGAACCGTGGCGAGGTTGAAGGATCGACCAAGAAGTTATATCGCCAGAAAGGGACGGGGAATGCCCGGCGTGGAGATAAGAAGACCAACGTACTTCGTGGCGGCGGCCATGGATTCGCCAAGCGGCCGCGATCCTTCCGCCAGGAAATGCCGCGCAAGATGCGACGTTTGGCGAATCGTAACGCGCTGCTCGCGAAGGCTGTGGATGGCGAGATCAAGCTAGTCGAATCCCTGCAATTCGAAAAGCCGAGTACGAATCGTTTCAGCCAGTTGCTCGATGCCCTGCGGATCAACCGGTCATGTCTGCTGGCGTTGGATTCGACAGAGGGGCATGAAGCGAGGTCAGCGAGGAATATTGCGGGAGTTCAATTGACACAGGTGGATCGACTGAATGTATTCGATCTGCTGAATCACCGGTATCTTCTGGCAGACAAAGCGGCTTTTGAAGGATATCTGGAACGGATGAATGACAAATTTTCCGTTGGATCGGAGGAGGTTGTTCAATGATCGATGCCATTCACGTCATCAAGCAGCCGTTGATAACGGAAAAGAGTACATGGGAAAGCGAGAGCCACAACCGTTACAGTTTTGAAGTGGATATGCGTGCTGATAAGCATCAGATCAGGTCGGCGGTGGAATCTTTGTACGGCGTACGTGTCATGCGTGTCAGTACGCAGATACGCAAAGGCAAGTATTACCGCACGCGGTTCGGGCCGGCGAAAACGGCGAACTGGAAAAAAGCGACCATCGAGTTGCATGAGGATGACCGGATCGAATTATTCTGAGTGTTGATATTTGAATCGATATGAGGTGAGCCGGACATGGCGATACGAATATACAAGAAGACGACGGCAGGTCGGCGTAATGCGTCGGTGAACCTGTATTCTGAAGTCACGAAGGATAAGCCGGAGAAAACACTGTTATGCAAGAAGCAGAAGACCGGCGGACGGAACAATCATGGCGTGATCACCACGCAATGTCGTGGCGGCGGGAACAAGCAGCGGTATCGGAAGATCGATTTCAAGCGTGACAAGAATGACATCGCCGCCAGGGTGATCGGGATTGAATATGACCCGAACCGTTCAAGCAACATTGCATTGCTTGAATATGCGGATGGTGAACGTCGGTATATCGTAGCGCCGCTTGGTCTGACCGACGGCAATGAGGTGATTTCATCGCATGAGCGTGTTGAGCCGACGATCGGCAATCACATGCCATTGAAAGCGATACCCGCGGGGTTGAACGTTCATTGTATTGAGATGGTTCCCGGTCAGGGAGGCCAGATGTGTCGTTCGGCGGGCACCTATGCCCGTTTGACGAACAAGGAAGGTCGCTGGGCGACGCTGGTCTTTCCATCAGGCGAAATAAGGCAGGTATCGATCGATTGCCGCGCGACGATCGGGCATGTGGGTAATGTCGATCACAACCGTGTCCGTCTGGGGAAAGCGGGTAAATCCCGCCATCTGGGTCGCAGGCCGAAGATCCGTGGTATGGCGACGAACCATCACGACCACCCGATGGGCGGTGGCGACGGCGGCAGCAAAGGGAATCGTCCACCTGCATCGCGGACGGGCGTTTTATCGAAAGGTGGGCCAACCCGTCAGCCGGGCAAGGCCTCGAATAAGCGTATTATTCGTCGGCGCGTCAGTAAGCGTTACGGCCAGTTAAGATTACGGTAAACAGGCGAGTCATGACTGATATGAGTCATACATGAAGGATAGTTATGGCAAGATCACTGAAAAAAGGGCCTTACGTTGATTTGAAACTGTTCCGGAAGGTGGAGCAGCTCAATCAGATGAACAAGAAGGAGCCGGTCAAGACGTGGGCCAGGAAATGCACGATTGTTCCGGAATTCGTCGGGCACACGTTCATGGTGCACAACGGCAAGAACTTCCAGAATGTATTTGTTACCGAGGATATGGTCGGGCATAAACTGGGCGAGTTCAGTGTGACACGGATGTTCCGGCAGCATACAACGGGCACGAAGGCACAGCGTGCCAGGATGGGCAGTTGACTGGCAGTCAGACTGGAGAGATGCATTATGGCATATACCAATGTACATCGAGCGGCTCGAATCAGTCCCGGCAAGGCGAGGCTGGTGGCAAATCTGATTCGCGGCAAGTCAGTTGAAGAAGCAATGACGGCATTGCAATTATCGAAAAAGCGAGCTGCGGTTTATATTCGTGCGGCGTTGAACGCTGCAGTGGCGAATGCAGACCAGGATGAAGCAGATGTACGGCACCTGGTGGTTTCGGACGCGAGAGTGGATGCGGGCCCGACGATGAAGCGGTTCCAGCCGAAGGACCGTGGCCGGGCTCATCCGATACTGAAGCGGACGAGTCATATAACTGTCAGCGTGGATGCAGTGTGAGATAAGAGTATGAAATGAAACACGGGAATACCTGTCATGCGACAGGCTGAACTGGAAAGATGAATTATGGGACAGAAAGTACATCCGTTCGGGTTTCGCGTCGGGATCACCGAAGCGCACAAGAGCCGATGGTATGCACCGAAGGCTCTGTATGGTGAATTGCTTGTCGAGGATCAGAAGATACGCGAATATTGCGACCGACGACTGAACCGTCGTCCGCCATTTGCGGCGGTGAGCGACGTGCATATTGAGCGTACGCGAGAGGAGCTGAAGGTTATCATCAGGACAGCGAGGCCGGGTCTGGTCATTGGTCCGAAGGGTGCTGAAATCGATCAGTTGACGGCGGATCTTCAGGAATTAACCGGCAGGAACGTATCGATCAACTGTATTGAGATCCATAATCCTGACCTGGATGCGAAACTGGTAGCTGAGAGTATCGGTGAGCAGTTGAAGAAACGAGCGAGTTTCAGGCGGGTGTTGAAGATGAAGGCGGACGCGGCGATGACAGCTGGTGCGAAAGGTGTGAAGATACAGTTATCCGGTCGTCTGGGCGGTCATGAGATGTCGCGTAGTGAAGATATCCGGTTGGGAGCGATTCCACTGCAGACGTTACAGGCGAACGTGGATTACGGCATTGCGGAAAGTGAAACCACATATGGTGTGATCGGGGTGAAGGTATGGATATACAAGGGTATGTATAACGAGTTGAAGGAAGGCGAGATCGAATCGAAGGCCGCTGGCGCCAGGCCTCGAGCTCGCGGACGTCGTTGATAGATTCCAGATCGTCGCTGCTGTAGATAAGCGGCAAGGAGTGTTTACTGATGCCACTGATGCCCAAGCGAGTGAAATTCCGAAAGCAGCAGCGAGGCAAGGTCAGGGGGAATGCCTCGCGGGGGAATTATGTTGCGTTCGGCGAATACGGATTACAGGTAACGGAAGGTGGATGGCTGTCGGCGCTTCAGATTGAAGCCGGCCGTGTTGCAGCGAGGCAGTACGTCAGTCGTGAGGGCAAGCTGTTTGTGCGAGTGTTTCCGGACAAGCCGATCAGCAAGAAGCCACTGGAAACACGAATGGGCAAGGGCAAGGCGGAGCCGGAATACTGGGCAGCGCGGATCAAGCCGGGGACGATACTTTATGAGATAACGGGTGTGCCCCGTGATATCGCCAAGCAGGCGTTTGTGCGAGTCGCCCACAAGATGCCGTTTCGATGTCGGTTTGTGGAACGTCGTCATGTATAACCGGTGGATTATGAGGGCATAGTGAAGGAACCCAGTGTTTAAAAGACAAGGTGTCGCATGAAATCGAGAGAAGTCCACAAGATGAGCGATGCGGAACTGGTCGAGGAGTCTGATCGATTGAAGAAGCGTCTGTTCGAGTTGAGAAGTCAGGCTGTGACTGAGAAGCTCGAAAATCCGAGGCAGCTCGCCAATCTGCGTAAGGATATTGCACGAATTCTGACTGAGCAGCGAACGCGTCAACTTGAGGAGGCCGGCCGATGATGATGATGGCAACAACGATGAAGGACAATGAACAACAGCATGCCGGTTCAGGCAGGCATGAGGCGGTCAAGGTTGGCACGGTAGTCAGTGACAAACGTGACAAGACACGGACCGTGACAGTGGAATACCTGGCGAAGCATGATAAGTACGGCAAGTATCTGAAACGTCGGGCGAAGTTCCATGTTCATGATCCTGAGAATACCAGCAGAGCAGGCGATCGTGTTGAAATAATGCCCTGTCGTCCGATCAGCAAGACTGTATCGTGGCGGCTGGTCAAGGTGGTATCGAGGGCCCCTGAGGCCGCGGATCATGACCAGGCCGGTGTGAGTAGTCAGCAGACGTCGGCCAGTTCGATACAAGAAGGACGTGAATGATGATACAGGCTGAATCCAGAGTGGATGTTGCGGATAACACGGGCGCGAAAATTGCGTACATCATCCGTGTTCTAGGCGGATCGACGGGTCGAGGTCGTCGTACACGTCGGACTGCCAGTATTGGTGACCGTGTAGTATGTTCGGTGAAGAAGGCGTTGCCTGGTAGCGACATGAAAACCGGCACTATTGTGAAGGCAGTGGTGGTAAGAACGAGTTTTCCTGTACGCCGGACAGACGGCAGTTACGTGCGTTTTGACCGGAATGCGGTTGTATTGATTGATGATGAGGGCAATCCACGTGGAACGCGAATCTTCGGCGCCGTTGCCCGGGAGTTGCGTGAAAAGCAATACATGAAGATCGTGTCACTGGCCAGTGAAGTGGTCTGATGGAGAGTAAGGCAATAATAAGAAGGTGAAAAGATGGCTCGACATGTAAGAAAAGGCGATATGGTGATCGTAACCGCCGGTGGAGATCGTGGCCACCAGGGTCGGGTTTTGAGGGTCATACCGGACAAGTGCCGTGTGGTGGTGGAAGGTGCGAACATAAGGAAGAAGCACGTGAGGCCCAGCCGTGACAATCAGCAGGGTGGCATCATTGAAGTGGAGATGCCCATTCATATTTCGAATGTTTCACCCGTTGTGGACGGCAAACCCACGCGTGTCCGTTTCGTTACCCGTCAGGACGGGTCCAAAGTCAGGGTGGCGGCCAGAGGCGGTCAGCAGATCGGTCTTGAATTGAAGAAGGCTAGACGATAACCGAATGGATGGATGTTACAAGAATCGGGACGATAACATGACACCGCGACTGAAAGAACAATATCAGGAACAGATTTCAAAGAAGCTGGCCGACGCATTCGGTATAAAGAACAGCATGGCATTGCCCAAGCTTGACAAGATCATTGTCAGTGTGGGCGTTGGCAAGCAACTTGAGGGATCGAAGTTGAATCCGAAGGCCAGGGAGCAGGTCATTACGGATCTGGCGATGATCACCGGCCAGCAGCCGGTGATGCGTAAGGCGAAGAAAGCCGTCAGCAACTTCAAGCTCCGCATCGGATATGAAGTCGGAGCGATGGTCACCTTGCGAGGCGACCGTATGTGGGAGTTTCTTGATCGTCTGATCAATCTTGCGATACCGAGGATCAAGGACTTCCGCGGGTTGAACATGAAAAGTTTCGATGGCCGCGGAAGTTACTGTTTCGGGGTATTGGAACAGGGAGTGTTTCCCGAGATCGACATGTCCAATGTGCAGTTCAGTCATGGTATGAACATTAATATTGTTTTTCGAAACAGCAATGACGAGATGAGCAAAATGGCATTGCAGGAGCTCGGCATGCCATTTGCGAAGGCGGCTTCCGGGCGTAATTAAATGGAGATCAAGAGCCGTACGGAGTAACAGATATGTCATCAAAGTCGACCAAAGAACGAAACAAACGTGTGCTGCAGACGATCATGAAATATGCAGAACTCCGCAGGAAGTACAAGGAAGAAGGTGATTATGCGGCGTTGCAGCGTTTGCCGAGGAATGCCAGTCCGACGCGATACCGCAATCTGTGTGCCTTGACCGGCCGAAGCCGCGCTGTTTACAGGAAATTCAAGATATCCCGCATCAAGCTGCGTGAACTGGCGCTTGAAGGGAAGATTCCTGGGATGCGGAAAGCTTCCTGGTAATTCCGGGAGATATTGAAAAGGAAGAACGTCAGAAACAAAAAGTGATGGAGACCATAGATGGCTTTGAGCGACCCGATAGCCGACATGCTTGTAAGAATTCGCAATGCTGTCCAGAACCATTCGACGAGGGTGGATTGCCTGAACAGTAAAGTGTGCGCCGGTATTGCCGAAGTCCTGAAGGACGAGGGATATATCAGCGACTATGATCGCATCGATGACGGCCGGCAGGGTATTTTGCGTATTCATTTACGTTACGGTCCGCATGGCGAGCGGATCATCAATTTGATGCGTCGTGAGAGCAAGCCTGGTCGTCGTGTATACAGCAAGCTGAATGATCTGCCCAGGCCGCTGGCGGGACTCGGTATTGCGATAGTCAGTACTTCAAAGGGAGTTCTTTCGGATCGCCAGGCCAGGGAAGCGCGTGTGGGAGGCGAACTGCTCTGTACTGTTGAATGATGCGATCGGTGGAAAACGAATAAAAGCGATACTATATCGAAGATAATCAGAATGATTCAGGATTACAACGATGTCAAGGATAGGTAAACAGCCTGTAGCGTTCGGAAAAAACGTCAAGGTGTCGGTCAATGGTCGAAGCGTAACCGTTGAGAGCGGCAGTAATCGTCTTCAGTTTACTCACCGACCAGAGGTGAGTGTTCGTGTCGATGATAACGCCGGTCAGATCATTGTCGATCGATGTGATGATACGCGTGAGTCGAAATCATTCCATGGTCTGACGCGAGCGATGATAGCGAACATGGTTGAAGGGGTTACCAAGGGGTATACGAAAGAGCTCGAGATCAACGGCGTGGGTTGGAATGCAAAACTTCAGGGCGACAAGGTGGCGTTGAATGTCGGTTACGCAGACACCCGGATGGTAGGCGTGCCGGGCGGTGTGAAGGTGGAAGTGCAGCAGAACCGTATCAAGATCAGCGGGCCGGATAAGCAGCTTGTCGGACAGGTTGCGGCGGAAATCCGTTCGCAACGACCGCCAGAGCCGTACAACGGCAAGGGCATCAAATATTCGGATGAACAGATTGTGAGAAAACAAGGTAAAGCTTTTGCGGGTGGAGGTTAATGTCGATTGAACTGATTTTCGGATCGATAATGAACGGTGGTCATCAACCAGGTAAGATACGATGGATAAATGCACAATTAAATCAAAGCGTCGGACCAGGCGGAAAACGGGTATCCGCAAGCGTGTAATCGGTACGGGAGACAAGCCTCGGCTGACGGTATTTCGCAGCCAGAAGCACATCTATGCCCAGGTGATTGACGATCTGAATGGAATGACGCTGGCGTCATCCAGTTCGATTCAGGTCAAAACAGACAAGGGCTGGAATGTGGAGGCAGCAAAAAAGATCGGAGCTGATATAGCAGCCAAGGCGAAAGGCCGTGGGATCGAATCAGTCAGCTTCGACCGGAACGGATTCAAGTATCATGGCCGGGTGAAGGCACTGGCGGATGCCGCCAGGGAATCCGGACTGAAATTCTAGTGACATTACCGACGCGTCAGATTCAGGCGGCAGTATATGTCAAGGAGTTGATGGACAGCAGAAGATTGTACTGACAAGAAGCAGAGCAGCATTATGGCAACAGATTTTCTAGTAGAAGAAGGCACGACACTGGAGTCCACGACCGTGGGCATTTATCGAACGGCGACCGTAGTCAAGGGAGGGCGTCGTTTCAGCTTTGCGGCCTTGGTTGTGGTGGGCGACCGTAACGGCAGTCTCGGGGTAGGTTACGGTAAAGGCCGTGGTGTGCCGTCTGCGATTGAGAAAGCTCAGAAAGACGCGAGGAAGAACATCTTCCACGTCTCATTGCAGGAAAGCACGATACCGCATCCGGTTACGGGGCGTTTCGGAGCGTCGATCGTGAGGCTGATTCCCGCGGCGCCCGGTACAGGCGTGATTGCCGGGGGTACGGTACGAGCGGTGCTTGAAATGGCGGGTGTACAGGATTGCCTGACCAAGGCATATGGTTCGACGAACCAGAAGAATCTATGCAAGGCCGTTCTTCAGGGTTTGAAGCAACTTCGCACGAAGGATGAAGTCGTACGGCTGCGTAATGTGAAGATTGACAAGAGTGCAGTGGATGAACTTATCGAAACGAGCCGGCGATCCACATCGGAGCAGCGAGGTACAACGGAAGCGGATGTGGTTGATCAGGAGGCGGAAACCAATCAGCCATCGAGATCATCCAAGCGGGGAGGAGCCGGTGCGGGAGCGGGTGTTATCACCAACGACCATCCGGCGCAACGACAGCAGACACAAAAGAAAAAACCATCTGAAAAATCGTCTGATGGGGTGAAATCAGAAGCGGAGCCGCAGTCTGAGCAGAAAGCGGAAGCAGTAGAAGAGAAACCGAAGGATCCGGAGAGCACGGAGAGCACGGAGAGCACGGAGAGCAAAGAGGTCAATGATCAGCAGTCATCGACATGATGCGGAGTAACCGTTGTTGTCGAATCATCGAATATTGACAGGAGTCATCCAGACATGATGATCCATGAGATCACAATCAAGGCGGGTCGCAACAAGCGTCGGAAGCGTGTCGGCCGTGGTATCGGTTCGGGTATCGGCAAAACCTGTGGCAGGGGTCACAAGGGAGCGGGTTCCCGTGCGGGTGTAGCGATTCGAGCAAGCCGTGAAGGCGGTCAGATGCCATTATTCCGGCGTTTGCCGAAGCGTGGTTTTTCCAATGCACGATTCAAGCAGACCTATGCCATTGTGAATTTGAAAGCACTCGACAGCCGGTTCGATGACGGCGCGGAAATCAATCCGGACATGCTTCAGAAAGTCGGGCTTGTCCGTGATACGCGTGTTCCTGTCAAAGTGCTGGGTGAAGGCGAGACCAGTAAAAAGCTTATGGTGACAGCGGCAGCTTTTTCGAAATCGGCTGAAGAGAAGATTACCAAAGCGGGTGGAACGATTACGGTCGCTTAACTGAAAAAAGAAAAGAATATTATGCTGCAGGCTTTTTTCAATATATGGCGGATCAGGGAACTGCGGAACAAGATCATCTTTACGCTAGCGATGCTCGCGATATATCGCGTAGGATTTTTCGTGCCTTTGCCTGGTATCGACCAGGAGCTGATGAAGAAATGGGCGCAGGGTGCAGGCGGAGCGTTAGGTGATCTGATGTCATTTGTCAGTATGTTTACCGGGGGTTCTTTGCAGCAATCCACCATATTCGGTCTGGGGATTATGCCGTATATTTCTGCTGCGATCATCTTTCAGTTACTCACCACGGTATCGGAGCGATTGAAAGCGTTACAGAATGAAGGGCCAGCCGGCCGGCAGAAAATACAGGAATATACGCGTTATGCAACAGTCGGATTGTGCATAATCCAATCGATTACGCTGTTGCAGTTTTTCCAATCCACGGAACAACCCCTGGTTTACCCGCAATTTCTTAACAGTATCGCATTCTGGACGTGCGGCGTTCTGGGATTGACAGCGGGAACGGTTTTTCTGATGTGGCTTGGCGAGCAGATTGACAAATATGGTATAGGGAACGGCATATCGCTGATCATTACGGCGGGTATTATAGCTGGTATGCCGAATGCGGTATTTGAAATTGCCGGTAATTTTTCACTGGTCAGCAGTGAATCAGGCAAGTATGGAATAGACAAGGTTGTATTCCTGTTGCTCTCTTTCATTTTCGTTGTCGCGGGTTCGATTGTCATCACCCAGGGCCAGCGTCGGATTCCCATCCAGCAGGCCAAGCATACGCGTGGCAGAAGGGTGTATGGTGGCCAGAGAAGTTATCTGCCGTTACGAGTCAATCACGGCGGCGTCATGCCGATCATATTTGCGAGTGCGTTATTGATTTTTCCGTCCATGATATTCGGCGGTCTTTACCGTATGATGCCTCCAGTGGAGGATGCATCATTGATCTATTCGTTTTTCGCCGGGATATTGGAATTTTTATACGACGAGTTCAGCGGTGGGCGTGGATATCTTTATGTAGTTACTTTTATTGCACTTATATACTTTTTTGCTTATTTCTGGACTACCGTGCAGTTTCAACCGAAAGAGATGGCGAATCAATTGCGAGACCACGGCAGTTTTATTCCGGGTTTACGTCCAGGTCCTCGGACGGCGGATTATCTTGAGACGGTTATGGAGCGTATCACGTACGTGGGAGCGGGTTTCCTGGCGATTATCGCCGTCATCCCCACGATTGTGGCATCATGGATGGATATACCATTTATGGTAACGCAGTTTTTAGGAGGAACGGGGTTGTTGATTGTGGTGAGTGTCATGCTGGATTTTGTACAGCGGATAGAGGCCAGTCTACTGATGCGGAATTATCAGGGATTTCTTGCATCCGGCGAGGGAGGCCGAGGTCCTCGAATCCGTGGCAGTCGTTAATTGAATAGAATCTGATTGAGACCGATTTGCGTAAAATATTTACAAGCATTAAGATAAGATATTCGGTCCGATCGTCGGGTTCGGGCGTTACGGATCGAATGGACAGTTGATGGCGATTCAACTGAAGCAACAATCTGAAATTGAGAAGATGCGCGAGGCTGGTCGCGTGGTGTATGAAGTATTGAAAAGGTGCCGGGAAATTTGTCAGCCCGGTATCACGACAAGTGAAATCGATGAGGAAGCCTGTCGGGTTTTTACGGCAATGGGAGCGAGGGGATTGTTCAAGAATTACCCGACCTACAAGCCCGGCGAAGGGTTTCCCTCGAATTTGTGCATCAGTGTCAACGAGGTTGTCGTCCACGGTATAGCAGGCGACCGGGTGATTCAGGATGGCGACATAGTTGGCATAGACTGCGGGGTAATGGTGGATGGTTGGTGTGGTGATTCCGCAACGACCATCTGTGTCGGCGAAGTACGTTCGGAAGTACGGGCGTTATGTGAAGTGACGGAGCATGTGCTGCATCTGGCGATCGAAAATATCCGGCCTGGCAGGAAATGGTCTCAGGTTGCCCGGCTGATGCAGAATTATGCCGAGTCGAGCGGATTGAGTGTGGTTCGTGATTATGTCGGACACGGGATCGGCAGGAAAATGCATGAAGATCCGAAAGTGCCCAATTTTGTCAGCCGTGAGCTTTTGCGGGATGACATTGTCTTGCGTGAGGGTCTTGTGCTGGCAATTGAACCGATGTGTAATCTTGGAACAAAGGATGTCAGGACGTTAAGTGACGGCTGGACGGTCATTACAGTAGACGGACAGCCCTCTGCCCATTATGAACATACTGTCGCAGTGACGGCGCATGGTGCCCGCGTGTTGACAAACGGAAGTTAGGGAATACGGCTCGTGGCAAAAGAAGAAAAACTCCAATTCGAGGGTGAAGTGATCGATGCCCTGCCTAATGCGATGTTTCGAGTGCGATTGGAGAATAACCACGAGATGATAGCCCATATATCAGGCAAGATGCGTAAGTTTTATATCCGTATTTTGCCGGGTGATCGGGTGACGGTTGAAATCAGCCCATATGATTTATCGAAGGGCAGAATCACATACCGTCACTGAGTGATTGTAGTAGAATATACCGGGTTGAAAGCAACCTGTGAGGACAAGGAAAAGCGAGGTACGATATGAAAGTCAGAAGCAGTGTGAAACGGATCTGTGAAAACTGCAAGATCATTCGGAGAAAAGGTATTGTTCGGGTCATCTGCAGTAATCCGAAACATAAGCAGCGTCAGGGTTGACTGTCTCTGGTGAGCAGGGAATTTTTATATCTGAATTGAGTAAAGGATAGGTATCATGCCACGTGTTGCAGGTGTTGACATACCGGATCAGAAGCCGATACGTATAGCCTTGAGGTATATTTACGGTGTCGGTCCGCACCATGCTGAGGAGATTTGCCGTGCGGCAGGAATAGATGGTCAGACCCGTGCGAACAAGCTCGATGAAGACCAGCTTGCCCAGATAGCAGGTATTATTGAGAACACGTATATCGTGGAGGGTGCACTGAGGCGTCAGATTTCACAGCATATTGGTCGTTTGCGTGATATCCGGAGTTATCGCGGCGACCGTCACAGGCGCGGCTTACCTGTACGCGGGCAGCGAACGAAGACCAATGCTCGAACGCGTAAAGGCCGCAAGAAGACTGTGGCGGGCAAGAAGGGCGTCAAGGGTATGAAGTAATCGGAAGACAAGAATGAAGTGAGCTGCCGGTCTCCATGTGTGAGAAAACGGCGGCGATCGCAACTTCGAGGAACGATATGGCCAAGAAAAGCAAAAAAATCAGAAAAAACGTCAATCGTGGTATCGTGCACATCAAGGCGTCATTCAACAACACCATGGTGACGATCACTGATGTGAACGGAGAGACTCTTTGCTGGCGATCGGCGGGGACCGTCGGATTCAAAGGTTCCCGCAAGAGTACGCCGTTCGCAGCGACCCGTGCATCGGAAGAAGTGGCGAACCAGGCCAAGAAATACGGTGTTTATGAAGTGGAAGTCCGGGTGAAGGGTGCCGGTCCGGGTCGGGAATCGGCGGTGACGGCACTGCAACATGCCGGACTTAAGATTACCGCCGTTGAGGATCATACACCCATTCCGCATAATGGATGCCGCCCACGAAAGAAACGTCGCGTATAATTACGTTTCGGGAAACAGAAGCGGGCCGACCATACCGGCAGTGGTCAAGTCTGCGATAATTCCCGGGAAATAACCTGAACACGGGTCTGCCGGCCAATATGGGAGTGTTAAAATGCGTATTCGATGGCGAGGACTGGAACTTCCGCATCGGGTGATTCTTGAAGAGAGTGTGAGTACACCGACTTACGGTAAATTTGCCATAGAGCCATTCGAAAGGGGATTCGGAACGACTGTAGGTAACAGTCTTCGCCGGATACTCCTGTCCAGTCTCGAGGGTGCCGCGATTACAGCGGTGAAAATCAAAGGTGCACCTCACGAGTTTTCTTCGCTTGAGGGCGTTCAGGAGGATGTTTCCGAGATCATTCTGAATGTCAAGAATATGATCGTATCGATGGATAGTGAAGATGCGAAGACGATGCGACTTCAGGCCGAGGGCCCTGGCGAAGTGACGTGTGAGCTGATTGAAGCGGATACATCGATTACGATTCACAACAAGGAGCTGGTACTGGCGACGTTGACTAAGCAAGTTGATTATGACATGGAATTCATTGTTGAGAAAGGTCGTGGTTACGTTCCGGCCAGTGAACAATATGAAGAGGCGAAGGAACAGGAAGTGGGTGTGATTCCTGTAGACGCGATTTTTTCTCCGGTAGTTCGCGTGCGGTACAAGGTGGAAGACACACGTGTGGGTCAGAAGACGAATTTCGACAAACTGACATTGGAAGTATGGACCAACGGCACGGTTACGCCTGAGATGGCCCTGGTCGAGGCCGCCAAGATTCTGCGAAAGCATCTGAATCCCTTCATTCAGTACTATGAATTGGGAGCGGTTACAGCGAGTGAATCGGCGGCTGCTGCGGCAAGGGTGGATGAGGAATTGATTCGCAAGCTACAGATGCCCATTACAGAATTGGATCTGTCAGTTCGGGCGAGTAACTGCCTGGAATCAGCCAAGGTGAATACGGTTGCCGACCTGGTGGTCAAAATAGAGAGTGATCTGCTGAAAGTTCGCAGTTTCGGCAAGACATCTTTGCGTGAAGTGAAACGGAAACTCGCTGACCTGGGCATGGAGCTGGGTATGGATCTGCCCAATGAAATCCAGTCGAGTGTGAGTTGAAATAAATCAATGGGCCATTGATGCCCGGAGTCCGTGTCGGGCTCCATTGCCCCGGCCGATGCATACCGGATCAAAACCGGATATCGCCGGGAGTGGCGAACTTTACAGGGAGTCTCAACCTGTGAAAGCGTCAGGAAAGGAGTTACGTGATGAGGCATCGTGTATCGGGATATAAACTTGGAAGAACCACATCGCATAGGAAAGCCATGTGGCGGAACATGGCAATATCGCTGTTTACGCACGGCCAGATTACCACGACCCTTCCGAAAGCCAAAAGTGTCAAACCGTTCGTGGAGAAGCTGATATCTGTTGCGAAGAACGGTGATCTGGCGTCACGTCGCCGAGTGATCAAGGCGCTTACCGACAAGATCATGGTCAAGAACGATGAAGATGAAGATGTCGTTCGCAACAAGTACGGCGAGGTGGTCAAGGGTCCGAGGGTGGTCAGGAAGTTGTTCGAAGAAATAGCGCCCGCTTACATGGATCGTAGTGGTGGATATACCCGTATTATCAAGCTGGCGAAACATCGGATCGGCGACGGAGCGGACCTTTGTGTGCTGCAACTGGTCGGCAAGGACGATTCCGGGCCGCAGGTTGCAGGCAAATATTCCCGTCGTCGTGAAAAGGCGAATAATCGGATGGAACGGGCTGCTGCTTTGCGTAAAGGCAGAGGTGTCGGATCAGGTCGGACGGAAGAATCCGAGGTAGTGGAAACGGTTGAGTCACAAGTTGATCAGCAGGCGCCGGAAACCGGCACTGAAACCGGAACGTCGGATCCCGGTGAATCGACCGGTGATGACAAGGCATAAACCCGGCTATCGGCCGGGTGTAATCCGGGTGGTTACATAAGATGAAACAGTAAAACCGATCATACGAATGGTCGGTTTTTTTCATTCGTACCATTCGCAGGTTACAATACGAATCAGAGGGGGATAAGGATGCAGGATATGACATCTGCATCAGTATGAGTCGCTGGTTTTTCAGGGCATGGTCAGAGATGAACGGATCCGGCCAGGGAGCTGACAAGCATGGATCAGGATCGTGAATCCAGTGTAGCGGTTGAATTATGGGAGCAGCTTCAGGAGATTATCGACTCGGGTAACGCCGAACATTTGTCGAATTTTCTTCAACTGTTACCACCTGAGGATACTGCCTACACGATCACGCAACTGGATGAAGAGCGTCAGACAGACATGTTATCCATGTTGTCCGGCACGAATCCGGATCTTGCCGCTGACCTGATGGAGCATTTTGTCGATGAATATGCGGCGGACATGATCGAGGAACTCGAACCTCAGATCGCCGCCGCCATCATTGATGAGATGGACAGTGACGAGCAGGTCGACGTTCTTGCCGAACTGGATGAAGACGACGCCCAGGCCATACTCGATAAGATGGATCCGGAAGAGGCTGCGGATACGCGGCAGCGTATGCGTTATGAGGAGGATACCGCCGGCGGTTTGATGATCACCGAGTATCTCGCTTATGACGAAGTGCAGGATGTCGATGACGTTATTCGTGATTTGCGGGAGAATTCCAAGGAATATATCGAGTATGAAGTGCGATTTCTCTATGTCCTGGATAGTGAAAAGAAGTTATCCGGCGTGGTTCTGATGCGGGAATTAGTTCTGGCGCCAAGAGGGCGAAATTTAACCGATCTGATGTCACCGGCACCCATTACTGTCAAGCTGGATACGCCGCTTGATGACCTGGAGGATTTATTCGATCGCGTTGATTTTTCCGCACTGCCTGTTCTCGATGATCTTGGCGTATTACACGGTGTGGTGACCCGTGACGTGGTTCAGGAAGCCCGGGGCGAGCGTTCGAGCGAAACGATTTTAAAAATCGGGGGGATCATTAACGGCGAAGAGTTACGGTCGATGCCATTGTCAGAGCGTTCGCTACGTCGTCTGGCTTTCCTCATGCCCATTCTGATACTGCTGATGATATCAGCGAGTATTATTGCCGTATTCGAATCAACGGTAGGAAAACTGCCGATTATTGCGATGTTTCTGCCGGTCGTAGCGGGATTATGCGGCAGTGGCGGTAACCAGGCCGTTGCGGTCAGTATCAGGGAGATATCACTCGGGTTGATCAAGCCGACGGATATCCCCGGCGTCCTTGTCAAAGAAGCGTCCGTTGCCCTGGCCAACGGTTTGATTCTTGGTACGGTACTCATCTTCATCACGTGGTTATGGAAGGGCAATATTTATCTTGGCCTTGTTGTCGGCGGTGCGATTCCCGTGACGATTGTGGTGGCTGGTTGTATCGGAGGGGGCGTACCGCTGATTCTGCGGAAATTCAATATGGATCCCGCCATGGCTTCGGGGCCGATCATGACAACGCTTGTCGATCTTTTCGGGTTCATGGTGGTATTGCTCTTTGCTACATTGATGTTGGCGCGGCTCCTGCCTGCCTGAGTCGGAAGCGTGCAATAGAATACTGGGAAAGGACTACTGGATGCCGGCAAAGAGAACCGGAACAAAAGCCGACTCGAAGGTCATATCCGACACGATTCGCATTGCCGTGATTCACGGCGGTGAGGAAATGATCAAGAAGCTCAAACTCAGAGAGCTGCGTGACACACTTGAATCCCGATATGGTGAAATTGAGCCGATTGTTCTGGATGGTGAGACAGCGGCACTTTCTGATGTACTTGATGAACTGAGAAGTTATTCGTTGTTGCAATCGTATAAGATTGTGATTGTGGATAACGCCGACCAGTTCATGAAAATCCATCGCCAGGCAATGGAACGTTACGCGGCCAATCCAGTGGATCATGCTACGCTCATTCTCAGGTCGTCGACGTGGCGGGCGGGTAAAATCGACAAGCTGATTCAACAAGTGGGTATTGTGATTAAATGTGAAACTCCCAAGCGCCCCGAAGTAATCAAGTGGGTTATGAAACGGGCGGATCAGGAATATGGAAGTCGCATCAGTGAAACGGCGGCGTCCCTGCTGGTACAGCGGCTAGGCGTGGATTTAATGCGACTCGATAGTGAATTATCGAAAGTCGTATTGCTTGCGGGAAAGGACCAGCCTGTCGACACATCACATATAGAAGAGGTTGTCGGTCGAAGCAGTGATGAACAGGCGTGGGTGATTCAGGAGGTGATCCTTGACGCCTTGATCAACCGAAGGATGGGTGAAGCGCTCGGCAAGATCCATGACCTTGTGATCCTGGCCTCCCAGGCGGAATTGCAGGTGACCTACTGGATTGCGGATCTGGTTCGTAAGTTTTGTGTCGCTCATATGATGCAAAGTGCAGGGGTACCGCGTAGTCAAATAGCCCGTGATCTGAAACTATGGGGCGAGCGTCAGCAGTTATTTTTTAAAGCCTTGTCAAAATGTGATTTGCCGACAGCAAGCCGACTGTTCAAGCGGGTCCTGGAATGGGATGCAAGGGCGAAATCCGGACGTGGCGATTCTCTGAGAAATCTCGAATGCTTCTGTATGGAACTGGCCGATAACTTTAAGCAGTGACATGAGTTGATTGGCGGGTTTTGCTTGATTTGCATGATTTGTTATGCTGATCCGACAGTCATCAAAGCCGGTTTAAGGATGAATCGGCAATGACGAAGAATCGACGCTGGTGCAGGAGGCACAAATCCATGCGGCGAGACCATTTCAATTTCGATAACAGGCCAATATATTTTTTTGTTACGGTGTTACTGGTACTGGCTGCGGCCGGATGTAACATGTTCGATGCTTTCAGGCAGCCACGGGCATCCCATGTACGTGTACCCCAGGAAAGCACGGCTACTGATCCTGTGATGGATCAGGTTCAGGCATATACGGACAAGGTGAATCAGTCCGAACTCGAACCGTTACGAAATAATCCCATGCGGGTCCCGCCCCAGGTGCATTGGCTGGATATGGGGGGCGTTTCAGGTCGAGCCGTTTCACAGGCGGATGATCGAGCTATTGAGCTACCGTCAGTAACGAAGCCGGAAGCTCGACAGCCTGAAAAGTCAATCACCAAGGCAGCTTTTCAAAAAACGGAAGAACTCGGGTCCGGTGGGCAACAGAACAGCGAAAAGTTGATGAATCGCAGTGAACTGATCAGGGCGCTGGCGAGGGAGATTCGCAGAAGCGATGATCAGATTCTGAGAAAAGCCCAGCAGCATTTTGCACTCAATCTGATAGATCCAAGTTATCCTGTTGAAAACGAGCTGCTCGATAAACTGGATGACAATGAAAAGCGCCGATTGCGAAAATACCATGAAGTCATCACGATGCTGAATAATCGTGTGATCTTCGGCGACGGAGGGCGAGATGGGGTGGGTGTACGTGATCAGCTCGATCAGGAACTGGATGATCTATTCGGTCAGATGCCGATCAGGATTCAGAACGTTCAGCTCTGCCGCAGGACATTCGGTTATGGTATTTACGAACCATTCGACAGTTACACGTTTCTGTCGGGGAACGATAATCGGTCAATTGTGTATGTTGAACTCGATCATTTCTGTACAGTTAAAAGGTCTGATGAACGTTTTGAAGTAAAACTTCAGCAGGAACTTACGCTATTCAATGAATCAGACGGTTTGGCTGTCTGGCGTCATGAACCAGTAGAGATTGTCGATATTTCGCGTAATCGGCGCCATGATTTCTTTATGAACCAGCGAATCACATTGCCGGCGAGGTTATCCGTGGGTAAATATCTATTAAAGGTCAGTGTTACAGATATGCACGGCGGCAGTATTGATGAGACCACGGTTGGTATCGAAATTGTTGCGGACCAGGCACTTGTAAGCAAGTAGGGTGTGGATCGGCCGGTTTGGCTTGTTGTAGAGGGGGTTTTATACTCTTGTGAGGCAGAGCTTTTCATCAGGGCAATGGTCGTATAACATGCTTGTCATGCGGTTGCTGGCAGATGAAGTACAAGTCGGGAATCTGATTATTAAGCTCGCCGATATGATCAGCGGGCAAATGGAACCGTTGTCAGACGATGGTTCACATGGCTGGGCATTGGTCGGTATCCGGAGTCGTGGTGATATTCTGGCGGATCGAATTGCCGATCGGATCGGCCGTGACAGGTTTCAGGACCGTGTCGGTTCGCTGGATATCACACTGTATCGCGATGATCTGTCGGAAATCGGTGCGCAACCTGTGGTACGGACCACTGAAATACCTTTCGGTATCGATGGAATCCATGTCGTTCTGGTGGATGATGTGCTGATGACAGGCCGTTCCGTCCGTGCAGCCTTGCAGTCGTTGATGGACCTAGGGCGTCCGAAACGTGTATGGCTGAGTGTTCTGGTGGATCGCGGCGGTCGAGAATTGCCCATTGCACCCGATCATGTGGCGATTGATGTAACCGCGGACAATATCGATACGAAAGTCAGGCTGGACCAGGCTGATCAGGTATCGGTCATGCTCAAGCCTCACGATGATCAGGACGCCATCGTGGTACAGCGTAGTGTGAAGTGACGGAGCCAAACGCGTGGTAAAAACGAAAGAGATGCACCGCTGGCCGCATAAACATCTTCTGGGTCTGGAGGGTTTATCCTCCGATGACATTCGATTTCTGCTGAAAACCGCTCTCGGTTTCGAGGATGTCTCGACACGGAGTGTCAAGAAAGTACCGGCGTTGCGAGGCAAGGTGGTGGTCAATCTGTTTTTTGAGGATTCCACCCGTACGCGTTTCAGTTTTAATCTGGCGGCCAGCAGGCTGTCAGCGGATGTGCTCGACTTCTCCGTCAAGGGCTCGAGTGTATCCAAAGGTGAAACGCTCAGGGACACCGCCAGAAACATCGAAGCGATGGGTGTCGATGCCATTGTCTGCCGCCATTACCTCAGCGGCGCCGCGGTTCAGCTGGCGAAATCCGTCAATTGCTCCGTGGTCAATGCAGGTGACGGTTCACATGAACACCCAACCCAGGCGCTGCTTGATATCTACACAATCGCGCGCCGGCTGAACCGGACGGAGCATTTTGATCTGACCGGCCTGACCGTCGCGATAGTCGGTGATATATCGCACAGCAGGGTGGCGCGTTCCAATATCCACGGTCTGCGGAAGCTGGGCGCGAAGGTGGTTCTGGTCGGTCCGCCGACGCTGCTACCTTCAACGTTTAAGGATATGGGGTGTGACATTTCGAGTGATCTCGACGAAGTACTCGCACGGGTCGATGTGGTCAATATGCTTCGTGTTCAATTCGAGCGTCTGACCAGTCAGGCGTTTCCCAGTGTACGGGAATATGCAACACTATTCGGGTTGACCACGAGGAGGCTATCGCGTGCGAAGAAGGATATCCTCGTTATGCATCCTGGGCCGATGAACCGTGGTCTGGAAATTGAGTCCGCCGTGGCGGACGGGAAGAATTCCACCGTGCTGGAACAGGTGGCCAATGGTTTGGCCGTGAGAATGGCAGTGCTTTTTCTGGTCACGGGGGTTTCATAACTGAGATGGAATCAGTGGGGGGCGCTATGGATCACGTTCGACAGAAATCAAACAACATGGCTGAACAGAACAATGATTGCACAGGAATGCTGTTGATTATTTCCGGACCGTCCGGAGCGGGCAAGACCACGATTACCCGCCGATTGCAGGGAAGAATGAATGCTGTATTCAGCGTTTCCGTGACGACGCGGCCGAAGTCGCCGAAGGACGTTGAAGGGGTGGATTATAATTTCGTCAGCGAAGAGGCTTTCCGGGAGTTGCGTGATAACGGCCAATTGTTGGAATGGGCGGAAGTATTCGGGAATTATTATGGTACACCCCGTCAACCGGTTCTGGATCAACTGGTTGAAGGCCGATTGGTGATGCTTGAGATCGATGTGGAAGGTGCCATTCAGGTAAGGCGGAACATGCCGGAGGTATTCGCCATATTCATTCTTCCGCCCGATGAGGAGGAACTGCTCGCTCGACTACGGCAGAGAAAAAGGGAAGGCGAAGAGGTGATCCAGCGTCGATTCGCCGAGGCGAAAAATGAAATAAATCGGGCCAAGACATGTGGCGTGTACAATATATTCATTGTCAACGACGTATTGGAACGGGCCATCGAGCAGGCGTATGATCGTATTATGAAAGAATGGGCCGAACGTCGAAAAAAGGCTGAAACAGGATAAACCGAAAGGTCATGGATCATATAATGAACGCGGCGGTATTTCTGGATCGGGACAATACGCTGATACACAACGATGGCGATCTCGGCGATCCCGCCCAAGTCGAGCTTATCCAGGGTGTGGCGACATCGATAGCATCCCTGTGCGGCCTGGGTTTTCGTGTTGTCGTCGTTTCCAACCAGGGCGGCGTGGCCCGCGGCGTGTTTACGGAAGAGGATGTTTTAGGCGTTCACCAGCGGATTCGCGAGTTGATTGAGAAAGCTGCCAATGGTGCGCGTATCGAGCGGTTCTATTACTGCCCCTATCATCCCGAGGGTCGCGTTCCGGAATATACACGGGAGCATCCCAATCGCAAGCCGCAGCCGGGCATGTTGATGGAGGCAGCGGCCGATCTGAAGCTGGACCTGCACCAGAGCTGGATGGTGGGAGATCAGATGCGGGATATCCAGGCCGGGGCTGCTGCCGGGTCGCGAACGATACTTCTCCGCGACGATGCTGACCAGCTGAAGCCACTCGATGTTTCAGCGATCGACGGGATCAGGCAGGAGCATCAGGAAGAGAAGGATCGTCCGGTATCGCCGGATTTCATCGCACGCAACCTGGTCGAGGCCGTCAGAATCATCGCCCAGCAACGTAAACCGGATTCGGTAACGGAGCATGCAGGTCGAGCCACTTCACCGGGAACCAGAAGATGGGATGCCGCAGCCGTTGCACGCATTCAGAAGGTCAAGCCGCAGGATACCGATGGTCGTCGGCCGTTTGACCAACCCCC
>CAYRND010000027.1:0-31398 GCA_964425365.1 uncultured Phycisphaeraceae bacterium | reverse complement strand
GATCAGGTCACGACTGAAGCGCACCAGGGGACCTTGATAGCGCTGTAGTGATAAGCTGTTGCCAGTTGCGGTAAATCTGATTTGGGATCAGCATATTGATGGATCTGGACCGGCCGGGTTAACGCAGACGATAATATCCCAACATCACGTACGCCACTTTCACCACCGTGCTCTGAGAGAATACGCTTGTGTACACTCAGTACAACATCATGGCGTATCCATAGTGGCTCAGCGTGATTTGCATCCAATGTATGCATCAGGCCGTAATCCCGTCGTCATTCGGCCAGCTTCCTGAGTACATCGCGGTCATCGCGAATCACCGATTCCGCGATATCCATCTGCTTGCCGAACTCGGGATTATACGGCATCAATTCGATCCCACCCGGTGTCTCAAGTACGTACAACAGATCGCCTTTATCGACGTGAAGGCGATTAAGTATTTCCTTCGGCAGAACCAGGCCTGTCGAGTTACCAACGGTTGTTAATTTGAGTGCAGTCATGACTCACCTTCAATCGAAAGGGTAAGGATTATGCCATGCGACCACTAAATTATAACATCGGTTATAACTTAGAAAAATATTAATGCGGAACATCTTCACATCTATTTGTGTCGAAATGCTTTAACTCGCCATCCATGGGAGAGATATGTTCTTTGTTACGCCCAGGGATTGCTTACATGCCCCCTAAAATCTCAGCCAGTGCTAAAGGGCTTCGAGCTATTTATATAACAGTATGGTCATCCGGCAGGGATTCGGCGATTCGGATGCGGTAACTCTTCATCACCGCGATGATAGTGTTCAGCATAACCCAGCATTCGGCGGCGAACGGCAGGAAGCCGAGAAAACCGATCCACGGCATCTCGAAATAGCGGTATTGCTCGAATTGACCGAGGAAAGACAGGTTGTAGGTCCACTTCGTAATCGCCCAGTAGTTCCAGAGTTCCCAGAGCAATCCGCAGGTTGCTCCCCCGGCGAAAAGCGAGATCGTCCGGCCGTATCGGCCCGATTCCCAGTCGCGGATCAGACTCGGCAGTCCCAGCTTCGCGTTGATGGGGTCAAGCAGGTAGATCAGTCCCACCCACAGTGTCATGCAGCCAAGCGGATCACGGGCAAGATGGGTCCAGATGACCAATCCCGCACCGATTGCAAAGGCAGTGGCCGGCCGGGACTGGCGGCGGATCAGACAAGCGATACCCGGCCCGAGCAGCAGCAGCGACGTGCCGATCAGACTGCGGATCGTACCGAGATGGCCCTCGTCCTGAAGCTGCAACAGAAATACCCACACTGCAATAACGACAGGCGGAACAAGTATCAGGCCCCAGGCGATACGTGAGGCCCGCTGCGTACGGTTGACCTGAACATGCCTCGCACCAAGGTGTTGATACAACTGGGCAGCCATGAACATACCCGGCGAAATGGCAGCGAAGGCGATGAAATAACCGATCAGCCTCTGCCAGAACGCAGGCGGCAGGAAATGGTATCGCCAGGCGTCCAGGAAATAGAAGTTCAGCCAGTCGAAATAGCACCACACCGGAATACTTGTCAGCCACGCAACGATAAACCGGTTCGGACGCGTGCGAAGGCTGCTGATCCTTGGTCTGCCCTGCCATCGTCCCTGGAGTGTCAGCAGCCCGTCGAATAACAGCAGGTAACCCACCCAGCAAAGCGGCGTGATGTTCATCGCCGCGATACGTGTGATTTGTTCATATCGATTCTGCGGAAGGTTTAACTGATCGGCCGTGGTATCCCCGCCGACCACCAGGCCGCCTCGGTGATGCACATCGATCAGCGTGAATGTCATGCAGGTTGTGATCAGCAGAAGCCCGGCGGACAGTGTGATCGCCCAACTGTATCCGAGTTGCTTCACCATCTGTTCGCTGCCTGCCATTGTACTGTTGGTGCCTGATATATGCCGTATTATATCACACATTCACGTCCCTTTCCCCAGCCCTCCATCGTATTCCGTAATGCATCGAGACCATTCGGCGAATCCTGATGTTATTGGACATGCCTGACCCTCCCATAATCCTCGGCGATGACTGTTCCGCCTGATATGCCGATGGTAATTCGGACAGGATCTGGTCACCAAGCGGCAAGGAAATCCATGAGTGGCAGGGAAAATCATCCGTCCAGTCAGCCGGCGTCATCCCGCGCGACGCCGAATATCCTTTTCCTGACCACCCGGATGTGGAATCCGGGCGACGACTTCATTCTTTTCGGACTGATCAATCTGCTCGAGCCGCTGATCGGTCGGTTCAATCCTGTTGTGTATAACCGTAATCCCGAGTTGCACGGGCTGAGAATCAACTTTGATAAGGCCATCGCGCTTCAGGACGCCTCCGGCCGACTGAATGTGAATATCTACCGGACGGTTTCACGGTTTCTGCACCAGTTGGATAATTCATGGCGGCCTCACATCGATCTGAAGCGATTCGACCTGGTGGTTTTCGCGGGCACACCGGAATGGCTGGGCCCGATGGTCGAGCCGCTGGTCAGCCGACTCGTGAAGTCTGATGTGCCGGTGATGTACCTTGGTATCGGCTGCTTCGACAATAACGCGCAACTGCGATTGAACCAGTTACCCGGACAAGACCGCGAACTGCTGTCACGTTCGAGACTGACCATCGTGCGAGATGCGACAACGCGAGATATCCTTTCCCCGTTGCGCTGTGAGCAACTGCCCTGTCCCGCCCTGTTCGCAACCGGCGAATCGCAACCAAGAAAGGCTCTCGCCCGGATTGCACTGTCAACCCAGAGCAGCGGGCCCGGCGTGGGACAGCGGATCGATCCGCCTGCCCTCGGGTATTGCCGCGAGCTGTTCCATGCACTGCGTGAAACATTCGACTGTGAGCTTGTCCTGCATTACATCAACGAGCTCGAAGATCTGAGTGATCTGTGCGCCACTGGCATGTCCGTCCGCTACAGCTATGATGCGAAAGACTACATCCGTATCTATAACGACTATGACCTGGCGGTAACCACGCGTGTACACGGTGCGGGGTTGTGCGCGTCGCTCGGTATACCGGCCTACGTTGTTGCGCATAGTGCCCGTTCGGATACCGTGAGCGGCTTTCTGGCGAGAAGCGTAAAACCAGGTGAAGTATCTGCTCAAACTGTCGTCGACGAAATCAGATCACTCGATATCGCAGCCCTGTCGAAACAGCTTATCGATCATAAGCAGCGTGCTTACGCTCAGTGGCAGGATCTGCTCGAGCCGGCGTTGGAGAAAATCGGTCTGGCTACGGACCGCCGGCAGGCTGCGTGAGCAGACTTGTCAATAGCAGGCATGACGTGCGAATTGAGCCGATCAGGTGCTAAAACGAAGCTTCCAATGCGAGGAAGAGAAAGACCTCGTCGCTTGGTTCGGCCACGGTGTCCGTGTTGCGGAGGTCAAAACCGGAATCGAACGATTGCTCGAATGCGTAACCGATTCCACCTTCGATATCGAGGCATTCACCGGCGGTGTACGCCAGACCCAGTTTGGCCCGCTGGATGCGATAAAACAGGCGGCGGGTATCGATCTGGTCTTCCAGATGGAATGCGTTAACCCGGCGGTCGTAGCTGCCGAAGAGGCTCAATCTATCTTCGATCAGCGCCCAGCGGATGCTTCCGACAAATGACATGGGGACAAAGTAGCGTGCTTCCAGCGTAAGCTGTTCGAGCGGTTGATAGCGGATGGAGCTGACCGGTGCGCCGATATGATAGGACAGGTTCTCATCAACATACCGGGAGTACATGACGTAAGGCAGGGGTACATCCGGCATAAATGACCGATTGCCGTCGTAATTGGCGCCGAAGTTCAGTTCACTGGACTGATCGATGGTATGCCTGATATTGAGCGAGGCCAGGCCGTAGTAGGCGTCACCATCACCGAAGTGGTTATTCGTCGCCGCGCCCGCGCCGCCGACGATGCCCAGTTCCCAGTCATCGGCGAATTCACCCACTCGCCAGCCGGCGGCTATCGCAAGATCGGTCAGCCCGCCGGGCAGTGAGGGATGATCGGTATCGATATGCATGGTGAACAGCCGGTACCCGACTGTGAAAACCGGTTCGGCCTCTGACGGATCAAGTCGGAACCGGCCTCTCGAATCCCATTGGAAAAGTTCGATATCGTTGTCGTCGGCTTTGACGTGACCGTCATCAATCCACGACCATTCGTGTTCTGTGAGCATGACATGCTGCCCTTCCGGCCAGGGTGCGGTCACCAGAACAGACCCGGTCTGGGCCGCGGCGGAGCCGACTATACAGGCGAGCAGAACTATCGGAACTATACCAAGCAGTGTTTGTTTAAACATGATCTCGTCCTTATGCCCGGGTCGATAACCAGTATACGAGCGACTGACATGGCAGAGCAAAAAGCATTAACAGACAGTGAAAGGCGTCATCATAATCTCCAGGGTGTCGCGGCTGCCGGTGCGGGTGATCTGACATCTGCACGGGGCCATTTCAGCAGGGTGGTTGAGTTGGCGCCCGATTCCGCCGTGGCACGTCGGAACCTGGGCGCAGTGCTGCGAGCACAGGGTCGATACCGTGATGCACGGATTCATTATGAGTGTGCCGCTGAACTTCAACCGGACAATGCGGATCTGCTTTTCGAGTACGGCGCGGTCCTTCACGCACTGAGTGAATGTGACGCTGCACTCGATCTGTACCGCCGAGCCCTCGCCCTCAACGGCCGGTTGATGAATGCATTGGTCAACACCGGCCGGCTGCTCTGTGAAATGAACCGCCACGATGAAGCCAGGGCCGTATTGCAGCAGGCGATCCGGCTGGATGAAAACCACGCCGAAGCTCATACCATGCTGGCGAGAGCCGAGTCGGAACTGGGTGATATCGAGACGGGCATGACAAATTACCGCAAGGCGATCGCGTGTGATCCGGTATGTGCGGAGGGTTATTACCGGCTGGCTTTGAAGCTTCGCCATGAACTGCCCGATCCGGAGGTGGATGCCATGCTTGAACTGATCAAGCGGCCGTCGCTGACGCCGGGGAAACAGTTCAAACTGCATTACGGTCTGGCCGCCGTTTATGAAGGCAGAGGTGATTACACCGAAGCGTGGGATCATTATCAACAGGCCAACCGGTTGCAGAAGCAGGTTCATGCCCGTATGGGGCGACGGTACCGGCCGGAGTCGCACCGGCGGTTTGTCGAGCGGATCAGACAGCAACTGAACAGCGATTTCTTCAAGCGGATTGACGGCAGCGGCAGCGAATCGGAACGCCCCGTTTTCATCATCGGACTGCCGCGATCGGGTACGACGTTGACCGAACAGATCATGGCATCGCACCCGATGGTTCACGGCGCAGGTGAATTGAAACTGGCTCATAACCTGTTCGCATCACTTCCCGAGGAATGCGGCAGGCCGGATCTGGCGCCCATACCCGCACTGGCTTCCATTACCAGGAGCGTGTTGAAAAGACTGACGGATCAATACCTCAGCCGACTTCGTCAGGTTCATCCGACCGCGCTTCGGATCGTAGACAAGATGCCGGAAAATTATCTTACACTCGGGCTTATCGTCGCCATGTTTCCACGTGCGAAGATCATTCACTGCCGGCGTGATCTGCGGGATACCGCGTTGTCATGCTGGACAACTTCGTTCGAAGCCATGCCATGGACCTGTGATATCGAACACATCCGATCGCACTGCCGGTGCTATCTCGACCTCATGTCCCACTGGCGCACGGTTCTGCCGGTCGATATGCTGGAGATCGATTACGAACAGACTGTCACGGATACCGAATCGTCAGCCCGGCGGTTGATCGCCGGTCTCGGTCTTGACTGGGAACCGTCCTGTCTGTCATTTCATGAAATCCGCCGACCGATTCTGACTGCAAGCGTCAACCAGGTGCGTAAACCGGTCTACCGCAGTTCTGTGGGCAGGTGGCGTCATTATGACGACGTTTTCGGTCTTTAGTTTTCAGTTGCAGGTCTTTAGTTCAGGATAAGTTGGGGCATGGGTGGCGAGACGGGGTATTTTTGCGTTATGCTGTGGCCGTATGTTGGAACGGATCGATCAACTTGAAACTGAAGCGAAGACGGACCTTGATCAGTTGCGTACGGCGGACGAGCTGGAAGCGTTCCGGATCAAATATCTCGGTTCGAAGGGGGCGGTGAAGTTACTGATGTCGTTGTTGAAACAGGTACCTCGTGACCAGAAGCCGCTGTTCGGTCAGAAGGCCAATCAATTACGGGCGGAATTGCAATCTGCTTTCGAGCAGAGGCAGACCGAATTGAAGGCCGGTGCCGGCCAGGCCGCTGACGGGCCGGTTATTGATATCACTGAGCCGGGACTGCCGCCCCGACTGGGGCGAAAACATATAATCACCCAGACGATCGAAGAACTGCTCGAGGTGTTCGGCCGTATGGGATTCGAAGTCGCCACCGGCCCGGAAGTGGAAGATGAATACCATAATTTCGAGGCACTTAACATTCCACGCCGGCACCCCGCGCGGGACCCGCTGGATAATTTCTACCTGACCGATCCCTTCGGCGAGAATCCGAACCTGCTTCGCTCTCAGACTTCGACCGTGCAGATCAGGGTAATGGAAAAGGTGAAACCGCCGCTGCGCATTGTCGCCACCGGCAGGGTTTACCGGCCTGATGAACATGATGCAACGCATTATTCGATGTTCCATCAGATCGAAGGTCTATACGTTGATGCGTGTGTGAGCATGGTCGATCTCAGAAGCACGCTCATCCAGTTTGCGCATGCCTACTGGGGCCCGGACGCTGACGTAAAACTCGTTCCCAGCTACTTTCCTTTTACCGAGCCGTCCGCGGAGCTGTACGTGAAAATCGAACTCGGCGGACAGTGGCAGTGGATGGAAGTCGGCGGCTGTGGCATGGTGGACCCGGCGGTGTTCGAAGCGGTGGGGTATGATCCGGAACAATGGACGGGTTTCGCTTTCGGGCTGGGTATCGAGCGGCTTGCGATGCGAAAATACAACATTACCGACATACGCTGGCTGTTCGAGAATGATGTTCGCTTTCTCAGGCAGTTCTAAGTGCCCGCACTGATGATACGGCCGCCGTCCGGCTGTGGTTTGTAACTGACAAGGTGTCAGATACATAGAACAGGTGAATGCAGTTCTGAAAGGTGGTGACGTGTTGACCATGCTCAGTGATCCATTACTTCAGACGGACCTGCCCCTGCCGGGCAGAAGACAGGGTAAGGTGCGAGATCTGTATGAATGTCGCGTGAAATCAGGTGAATCGGCTTTGCTGCTCGTTGCCAGCGACCGGATATCGGCGTTCGACGTGGTGATGCCGAGCGGCATACCGATGAAAGGGATTGTACTTACTCAACTCAGCCGGTTCTGGTTCGATATGATCGAACGTGAACTGGGAGATCGTGTCAGGCATCACCTGATTTCAACGGAAGCATCCGATATTGAAGGACTCGGTGAGGATGAAATCAGCCAACTCCAGGGTCGCGTCATGATCGGACGGAAGGCGGAGGTGATTCCCATTGAGTGTGTGGTTCGCGGGTACCTGGCCGGTTCGGGCTGGAAGGAATACCGCCAGTCGCAAACTGTTTGCGGTGTTGAGCTTCCGTCAGACCTGCCGCAATGCGGCAAGCTGCCCGCTCCCATCTTCACACCCGCGACCAAAGCGCAGACCGGCCATGATGAAAACATTTCATTCGATCGCGCATGTGAAATCGTCGGTAGCGACCTGATGACAACCCTGCGAGATCTGTCGATCGCCATCTACCAGATGGGGCATGACTACGCATCAAAGCGAGGCATCATTCTTGCCGATACAAAATTTGAATTTGCACTGCCGCTGGAATCCGGAAATAATGTTCCCATTCTGATCGATGAGGTCATGACACCCGACAGTTCGCGTTTCTGGCCCGCCGATCAGTACAAGCCGGGCCGTGACCAGGTGAGTTTCGACAAGCAATATGTTCGAAATTATCTGGAGGAACTGGTTGATCAGGGACGATGGAATAAAGAACCACCCGGACCGATATTACCCCGGGAGATAATTGACAACACGACGAAAAAATATCTCGAGTCGTACCGGATTTTAACTGGCAATGACTTGAAGGTTTGAATAGAATTACGTCAACAAACATTTGAGTTTTACTTGCAGAGCCCACGAAGCGCCACGCGTGGGCTCGTTGCTTTTACCGGGAATGTCGTTACATTTCTTTTATGCCCGAGCCGCAGGCCGATGTCCATGTTCTGCGTATCCGACGGGTGGCCCGCGCTGCCCTGGTGATCGGCGCCGGGCTGACTGTCGTCAAGTTCGCCATTTTCTACCTGACTAATAGCGTCGCCGTTCTGACCGATGCACTCGAGTCCATTATCAATGTAGCGGCGGCGGGTATCATGTTTCACGTTGTCCGGGTGGCAAACGAGCCTGCTGACGAAGATCATCACTACGGTCATGGCAAGGCCGAGTCCATGGCCGTCGGACTCGAAGGCGGCTTCATTCTTATCGCCGCGATTGTCATCGGTTACGAATCCATCTTTCGAATGATCCGTGGTACGGCGCCCGAGCAGATCGATCTCGGCCTGATCCTGCTGGGAGTTGCTGGGATGTTCAGCGGCATGCTGGCTGGGTACGTCTGGTGGATGGGCGTCCGATATCACAGTAAACTTCTGGTCGCCGACGGTAAGCATCTCATGACCGACGTTGTTTCAACACTCGGCGTGTGGATCGGCCTGGTTCTTGTCAGATGGACCGGTTGGCGTCTGATCGATCCGATCACCGCACTGGTCATGGCCGGCCTGATTTTTTTTGTCAGCCGCAAGCTGCTGGTTCAGGCATTTAACGACCTGATGGATCGCAGTGAACCGGAAGCGGACCATCTCATCACACGCATTCTCGATCAGGCGATTGAAACCGGACAGATCTGCAGTTACCACAAGCTCAGACACCGTCGAAGCGGAAAGTTTCTCTGGGTCGATATGCATATCCAGGTCGACGGCAAAATGAACGTAGCCGACAGCCATGCCATTGCCAGCGACATTGAAAATCAGATCGAACAGACCCTCGGCCAGGCCAATGCAACCGCGCATGTAGAGCCATATGAAGCAAATGGCAGATAGGGTTTCAGGTTATTTCGACATGGAATTCGGGAATATTGAGTTTCATGCCAGAAGTCCAGGTCTGTTCGTCGGATGGCAAGATTCAACACCGGCTGCTGTCGGTGCCACCGGGGGGGTGGTTTGGCGTGCTTCGGGCATGGACGACTTCACTGTCGATGCCATTATTACAACTTTGGCTATGATTTCCGGCCGCACTTTCCCATTCACACCCTTTCTGATACCATGACACGTTACGACACTGCTCCTTGACAAGACCGGGGTGTAGCTCAGCTTGGCTAGAGCGCTTCGTTCGGGACGAAGAGGTCGCTGGTTCAAATCCAGTCACCCCGATTCATTATTTGCGTCATTCAGGGCGGCATTATAGATAAGTGTATTGTCTGTCAAAGCTTGTGTATTTGAAGGCGCAAAAGTTGGACTGATTGCGAGGGAACTGCCGAAATAGCTATAAGATTTGTTTCAATAGCAGTTTAAGCCTGAGTCGGATCGGCAGCGGCGAGGGGAATGTTTAACTTCTACTTTTCGGGAAGGTATCGAGACAATGGCAAAATCAGAACAGGTCGAAGCGGAAACCGGTGGATCGATTGAGGAGCAGGCGCAGCAGCAGACGGGTAACCGTCAGGTACGTCTGCGGGTGGACCAGCGTGATCTGCATCAGTGCTACGCCAATGCATTCAGGCCGAACGCGACAACAGAAGAAATTATTGTTGATTTCGGGTTGAACCAACTGGTGCCCACCGGCCGGCCGCCCGGAGAGGGTGACGACGCTCAGAATGTCGATGGTGAAATCATTTTCCAGATATCCAGCCGGGTTATCATGAACTACTACACCGCCAAGCGTCTGGCGATGTCGTTAGGCCAGATGATCAGGCGTTATGAGCAGCAGTTCGGCGAACTGAAGCTCAACGCCGCCGATCGGGCAAAAAGTTAATAACCCGTGCTGGGGGTGTATGAGTTATGAGCCAGCTTGCTGCTGAATCAGCGGATAAGGCGACAACCCCGCTATCACTGGTAGAACGACTGGCGGCCTTCAGCGGCTCGCCGGATCAGTTTCTTTCTGAACTGCTTCAGGCGCAGTGCCAGTTGGCTTCCGCCGATGGCGGTGCGTTCATGCGTTTCGATGGGCAGAAGAGCGCCGAGATCGTTTCGGCCTACCCACCGATCAAACAGCCGAAGTCCATTCCTCGTTGGATAGCCCAGGCGATCGAATCGCTGCCATCGGTGACTTCCTCGAAGGGTTCGGTGGTTATTCCGATGCATCGTGAAGATGCGATCTACGGCGAAGGTCCGGCGGCCCATATTGCGCTGTTGCCGCTGCGCAGCGGTCAGCGTGTACGTGGTATTGTGGCGTTCTGCCTGCCGGCGTCCGAGGAGGCGATACTTGCTCACCGGTATCAGACGCTTGAATTGACCATGCCGCTGCTGAGTCTGTATGAAATGCGTATTACGCTCGAGCAGCGTAGCAGCAGCCTGCAACTGCTCAGAAGGGCTGTCGTGGTACTTGCGGCGGTCAATGCCGAATCGCGGTTCAAAGCCGCTACCATGGCGTTATGCAACCAGGTCGCTTCGCGATGGCAGGCGGAACGCGTCAGTCTCGGGTTCCTGCAGGGTAAATACGTCAAGCTGGCGGCGTTGAGTCATACCGAAAAGTTCAGCCGCAAGACCAAGTTGGTTCAGGATATCGAATCGGCCATGGAGGAATGTCTCGATCAGGATGTCGAGGTGCTGTTCCCTGCGGCGGAGGGAACGGCGTACATTCACCGTGCAGCGGAGTCGCTGTCCACCCACCACGGGCCGACGCTGGTAGCAAGTTTTCCGCTTCGCCGCGACGGCGAGCCGAAGGCTGTCCTGACCGTCGAGTTCGCACCTGATCGCGGTTCTTCCGCCGAGGACCTTGAAGCACTGCGTCTGGGTGCCGAGCTGTGTACCTCGCGGCTGCTCGATCTTTATGAAACGGATCAGTGGTTCGGTATCCGGGCGATGAACGCGACGAAAAAGGGATTGGGACACCTGATCGGGCCGAAACATACCTGGCCGAAACTCGGTGGACTGGCCGCCTGCGCCCTGGTGGCGTTCATGATCTTTGTGAAAGGCGAATATAAAGTCGAGGCCCCCGTTGTGATCGAGACTATTGAACGGCAGGTTGTTCCCGCACCCTTCGAGGGGTATCTCAAGTCCGTCGATGTCGAAGTGGGCGATCCGGTGATCGCCGGTAAAACCGTTATGGCGGACCTCGACGCCAATGAGTTGAATATCCAACTCGCCTCTGCGCTGGCCGAACGGACCAGTTATATGAAGGAAGCCCAACTCGCTGAGCGAGAAGGCAAGACCGCCGAGAAGGAGATCGCCCAGGCCAAGGTGAACAGTGTCAATGCCAAAATCCGTCTGCTGCGTCATAAGATCGACAAGGCGACGATCAAGGCGCCGATCACCGGCGTGGTGATCAAAGGCGATCTGAAGAAACAGATCGGCGCGCCGCTGGAAACCGGGCAGATGCTGTTTGAAATCGCACCCGTCGAGGCCATGCGGGCGAATCTTATGGTCAGCGACGATTCGATCGCCGAAATCACCGTCGGGCAAGGCGGCCAGATGGCTACCGCATCGCATCCGGGCGATTTCGTCGATTTCACCATCGAACGGATCAGCCCGATCGCTACAGTCGCCGAGGGCGCTAACGTATTTGAAGTACGCGCCGAGCTTGAAAATACCAAGGACTGGCTGAAACCCGGCGTCAAAGGCCTGGCGAAAGTCGACCTCGGCAAGCGGAGCTACGGCTATATCTGGACGCGTGACCTCGTCAACTGGGTTCGTATGAAACTGTGGATGTAGGTATTGTGGATTTCGGATTGTGGATTGATTCAGTCACGCCGCCATGACTGAAAGGGCAATTCGCTCCAATCTTGAACTTTCAACTTTGAACCTTGAATTCTAAAAATGCCTGTTGATCGTCCGACATTCAGTGAATCCTGGTACCGCGTAATCGAGCTCAAGCCGCGGTTGCGGTCGACGGTGCAGAGTTATCGCCAGCATTTTCGCGGGCGACTGTATTACGTGCTGCATGACCCGACGAACAACCAGTTCTTTCGCGTGGATGAGCCGGGTTACCACCTGATCGGTATGTTGGACGGCCGGCGTACGGTCGGCGAAGTGTGGGCCGCCTGCGCCGATCATCTCGGCGACCAGGCGCCGACGCAGCCGGAGACGATCGAACTGCTTGGCCAGCTTTATACCAGCAACCTGCTCCAGGCCGATATGCCCGGCGATTCGACGGTACTCTTCGAGCGCCAGCGTAAACGCATTCAGCGTGAAGTAGGCGGTTACATCCAGAATATTCTCTTTCTTCGGATTCCGATCTTCGATCCGGACCGGTTCCTGAACCTGTGGGTTTCCATTTTCGGCTGGGCGTTCAGTTGGATCGGCTTCATTCTGTGGCTGGCGATACTGATAGTCGGGTTCGGCTCACTGGCGGGACACACGGAGCAGCTGTTGGATTTCAGGCGGGCGCAAGACGTGCTCAACCCGGCGAACCTGCCGCTGCTGTATCTCTGCTTCGCCGGTATCAAGGCGCTGCACGAGCTAGGGCACGGGTTCGCGTGCAAGAAGTTCGGTATCGAGAACCAGAGTGGCGGGGCCGTTCATACCATCGGCATCATGCTGCTCGTACTCATGCCCGTGCCGTATGTCGATGCCTCCAGCTCATGGGCGTTTCGCAGTAAATGGCAGCGAGCGATTGTGGGGGCGGCGGGCATGTACGTTGAACTGGCCGTCGCCGCAATCGCTGCGCTGATCTGGACACGTACCGATCCGACCAGCACCATCAATCAACTGTGTTACAACATCATATTCATCGCCTCGGTTTCAACACTGCTGTTCAACGGCAACCCGCTGATCAAGTTCGACGGCTATTTCATTCTGTCCGACCTGCTGGAAATGCCGAATCTTCAGCAGCGTGGCAAGGAATACCTGTATTACGCGGTGAAGAAGTTCGTCTACGGCGTACGTCGGCCTCGCAATCCCTCGCGCCAGAGCGATGAAGTGCCCTGGCTGGTGTTCTACGCCATTGCATCGAGTATTTACCGGGTGTTCATCAGTATCAGCATTCTTATGTTCATTTCGGACAAGCTGTTTATCGTCGGTGCCATTATGGCGTTGATCGCATTGACCGGCTGGGTGTTCATGCCGCTGGGCAAGTTCATCAAGTACCTGATGACCAGTAACGAGCTGAGCCGCCGGCGTGGCAGGGCGCTGGTGACCACGGGTCTGGTTCTCGGGGGTATTCTGACGGGGATCGGATTTATCCCGGTGACTGAACATGCCCGGACCGAAGGTGTCATTCGAGCGAAAGAGGAATCGACCGTTTTCGCAAAGTCGGACGGGTTCATTGAAGCGGTTCTCGATACCGATGTCTATGTTAAGCCGGAGAATGATATCCTCGTTCGTGCGACGAATCCTGAACTCGAAGTTGAACGCGAAGTCCTCGAATCGGAAATTCGCATGGCGGTCACCGAGATGCGTCAGAAGATGCTTGAGGAGGTAGCGGTTTCACAAGGGTTCCGAGAGCGGCTACGCGTTTTGAATAATCAGCTCGAGCGCGTGAATGAACTGTTGGCGGGTCTTGAACTGACCTCGCCGACCGCAGGCCAGTGGATTGCGGGCAGTGATCCCGAAAGCGGGCTCGACCTGGAGCATATTGTCGGTTCATTTGTGAAGCGAGGCACGCCACTGGGCCAGGTGGTCAGCCCGGAGAACCTGAAGATCATCGCGGCGACGGATCAGTACCTCGGCCCACGGATTCGTTATGAAGTTGGTGAAGGCGGCCGGGTCGAGTTCCGACTGCGAGGCCAGCCGGACTATACCTTTACCGGCCGGATACGTAAGATCCCGCCGGACGCCAGTACGCAACTGCCGTCACCGGCATTGGGTTATCCCGCCGGCGGGCCGATCGCCGTCCAGGCGGGCGACCAGAACGGTACAGCGGCGACCGAGCCGTTCTGGGAGATTGAAATCGAGCCCGATTCCCAGTCGATGTCTGAAATGGATATCGCCATGCTGCTCGATCAGCGTGTGGTGGTCCGGTTCGATCTGCCTGAGAAACCGCTGGCCGAGCAGTGGCTGCTCAAACTCCGACAGGTGATCCAGCGGCGGTTCAATATCTAAATGAGGCGAACCGGTGAAGCGATGACGAGCGCATCATTCAATCTGAAGCAGAAATCCGGACAGCGGCGGGAGCAGACCACGGCTGCGAAGCAGCAGGTCGTTTTCCCGCCATTGCCGAGCGGGTTGTGGCGGACGCTTTCGGAGTCCGGGCCCAGCGCGAAACTGCCCAAGGGGATTGATGCACTATGGGATAAGGCAACGGGATTCTTCGTCAGGCTGAAGCCAAGACGGCGGATATACATGCAGCGTGCGGCGAAGATTCATGCCGATGACCAGTATGTGGACTGTACCGATGAAAAGCTCAAGGAAGAGGTTCGCCGGTTGCGTGAAATATTCCGGTTCTGTCGTGAGACGGATGACGACCTGGATCAGGCGTTTGCACTGATCGCGGAAGCGTCGCGCCGTACGCTCGGGATGAAGCATCACGTGAACCAGGTGGCCTGCGGCATTGCACTGACCAAGGGCTGCGTTACCGAAATGGCGACCGGAGAAGGCAAGACGCTGGCGGCGACGCTGCCCGCCATTGTCTACGGCTGGCGCGGGCGGGGCTGTCATGTGATGACCACCAACGATTACCTCGGCGAACGCGACGCGACGGAAATGTCGCCGCTCTACAATTTCTGCGGCCTGTCGGTCGATTTCATCACGCAGGAAAAAGAACCCGAGGATCGGCGAAAAGCATATCTCGCTGATATCACCTACTGCACCAACAAGGAAGCCAATGCCGATTTTCTGCGCGACCAGATCGCAAAAGGGACGCAAAGCGGTCTGGCGGAAACATTGCTGACCAAGCTGGTCGACGGAGCTTCACGCGGGACGGGGCAACTGGTAATGCGTGGGCTCGAGTACGTGATTGTCGACGAGGCCGACTCGGTTCTGATCGATGAGTCCTGTACACCGCTGATCATCTCGGGTATGGGTGACAACCTTCAGCAGATCGAGGCGTTCAAAGTAGCACTCGATGTCGCCAGGCAACTTGAAAAGAATAAGCATTACCGGGTGAACCAGGAATACCGTGATATTGATCTGACGAACGCCGGTCGTGCGCAGATCGGTGAAATCTGCGAGCCGATGGGCGGTATCTGGCGTGGACTCCGACGCCGTGAGGAACTGGTCTGCCAGTCGCTGACGGCGATTGAGCTGTTCCTGCGAGACGAGCATTACGTGGTCGAAGACGGCAAGGTCGTGATTATCGACGAAGCGACGGGCAGGTTGATGCCCGAGCGAAGCTGGCGTGAGGGACTTCACCAGGCGATCGAGGTCAAGGAAGGCGTTGAGATCACCCCGCCGAAGGATACCATGGCGAGACTCAGCTTCCAGCGGTTCTTCCGTTTGTACAAGAAGATCGCGGGTATGACCGGTACGGGCGCCGAGGCGACGGTCGAGTTCTGGCAGATTTATCACACGCCGGTGGTCCAGATCCCGACGAATCGGCCGTGTATCCGGAAATACAAACCCGATCGGATTTTCCTTAAACGCGATGACAAATGGGACGCCATCGTTCAGGATGTGATCAATACCCATGCGGAAGGCCGACCGGTTCTGATCGGAACCCGTAGCGTGGCGGATAGTGAACTGCTCAGCGAGCGGCTATCTGACGCCGGCCTGGAGCATGCGGTGTTGAACGCCGTGCGTCACAAGGAGGAAGCTGAGATCACCAAGCAGGCGGGCGGGCGGGGCAAGATCACCGTGGCGACGAACATGGCTGGCCGGGGCACGGATATCAAGTTGGGTGTGGGCGTTCCCGAGTTGGGCGGATTGCATGTGATCGAGACGGAGCGTCAAGAGTCCGAACGACTCGACCGCCAGCTTTTCGGCCGGGCCTCTCGCCAGGGCGATCCCGGTTCAGCGTGCGCCTTCACCTGGGTGAATGATGAAATGCTCAAGCGCTACGGCGGCTGGCGAAAGGTACTGCTGCGATACCTCATGCGAACCTCGGGTCAGCGGGAGACCTCGTCCTGGTTCGCCATGCATGTTATCAAGCATGCGAGAAAGAAAGCCGAGAAGAACGCCTTGCGACAGCGAAAAGGCGTACTTAAAACCGACGACTGGCTCGACGAATTCCTCGGTTTCGCCGGCCGGGCGGTGTAAAAGATAATTGATAGTATTATTTTCATATCTCATCATCGATGATCCGAATCATTAAGATCGGATTTGCCGATACCATCCGGATTTCCAGATATTGGGCAACCGTTATAGGATTATTGAAGAAATGGATTCAATCTCAAGAGAAAATGAAAACCCACCAGTCAGTCCGATCGGTGAAACTGTGTCGGCAATAACATGAATTCACCGACATAGAGGATGTATGACACTCAGCAGCGAATCATCATCCGACAGTAATGATATTAACGCACTTATGCGCGAGGGCATTTCTGCCGCGGTGCGTCGTGACTACCATGAGGCGGCGAGGTGTTTTCATGCTGTACTCGCATTGAATGACCAGTTGCCTGTTGCATTGTTCTACCTCGGTCAGGTCCTGGCCCAGGCAGATGATTTTGAGAACGCTGCCCTGTATTACCGCCGGACACTCGATCTGAAGCCGGATCATGTCGACGCTTTGAACAATCTCGGTGTCGTGCTGCTGAAGCTCGGCCGGGCTGGTGAGGCTGAAATCCATCTTCGCCGGGTATGTGAGGGCAAGCCGTTGGATGGCAGTCTATTGCATAATCTGGCTGCTGCCTTGCGAAAGCAGGATAAACGTGCAGAGGCGGCAGGGATTTACAGTAGGATACTCACACGTCGGCCTGATGACATCAATGCTCTTCAGCAACTGGGTATGATCACTGAACAGAGCCAGGCTTATGACGACGCCGAGCAGTATTATCGCCGGGCAGTTGATTTGAAGCCGGATAATCCGAGGTATCGAATCAATCTTTCGCAGAACCTGCTGATGCAGAACAAACCCGACCAGGCGGCGGTTGTATTAAAAGACGTTGCCGCGATGGGCGATGACGTCGGCGCCGTTGTGAAATATGCCACCATCATACCGGTGATTTTTCACGATCAGGAAGAGATCGATTTTGCCCGAAAGCAACTGGATGACAGTCTGAAGAAGCTCGATAGCCGTTCTGATCTGCATACGGACGATCCGAAGAAAGTCTATTTTGCAAACCGGTTTTTTCTGGCGTACCACGGGCGTAACAACTGTGATTTGATGCGCCGAATTGCCGATATGTCAGTTAAACGCTGTCCGGCCATCAAGTTCGTTTCGCCGAATTGCCTCTCCGGATCGAGGCGTCGTTCTGGCGGTAAGCCGTCACTTGCGTTCATATCGAATCATTTTACCGGTCATACGATCGCCAAGTTCATGAAAGGGATGATTGAGCAGCTTTCCCATGAGCTGTTTCATATTACCGTTGTTTCAGGATCGGATTATCAGAATGCCACTAGCCGGGCAATTGCCGAAGCAGCCGATCGGTACCTGGTGTTACCACCGTCTCTTATTGAATCGCGTCGGATACTGAGTGAGCAGCGGTTCGATCTTATCTGTTATCCCGATATCGGGATGGACCCGATGACCTGGTTTCTTGCCATGTCGCGTCTGGCGCCGGTGCAGTGTGTCATGTGGGGTCATCCGGATACCACGGGCAGTCCCGAGATCGATTACTTTATTACATCGAACGATCTGGAGACCGAAGCCTGCCGCGACCATTACACGGAAACGCCCGTTTTGCTGAACAGATTGCCGACTTATTACCACCGGCCGGTTATACGGCAGGATTTTATGAATAAGAAACGCGAGGATTTCGGTTTGCCTGCGGATCGGCGGTTGTATATCTGCCCGCAGGCACTGTTCAAACTGCATCCGGATTTCGATCGGATTATCGCAGGTATTCTGGAAAGTGATTCGAATGGCAGTATTGTACTTATCCGGACGGCGGCGAAACATATCCTGGTATCTTTGCAGCAGCGATGGCGGTCCCGGATGCCGAAGCTGGTCGATCGCATGATTGTTCTGGATCCGCTGCCGCGTTCAGGGTTTATGGCATTACTCACATGCTGCGATGTCATGCTCGATCCGCTTCACTTCGGCGGCGGGAATACGACTTATGAAGCTTTGTCTCTGGGTATTCCGATCGTTACGCTGCCGATGGCATTCATGCGGACTCGTGTGACATATGCCTGTTATCGAAAGATGGCGATTAGCGATTGTATTGCATCCGATGAACAGGACTACATAGACAAAGCCGTTCAACTTGCATGTGATACCCAGCGCAGGTATGAAGTAAGCACCACGATTCTGAATCGCAATCACGTATTGTATGAAGATACGGAAGCGGTGAGGGAGCTTGAATCGTTCTTTCTCAGTGTCTGTTCATGACAGGCGCTTCACGAGTACGATGATGTTGTTTTTTTGCAGGTGAATGTTTCAATTTTTCGCCGCCCGCTTCAACCGCCGCTCTTGATCCGGTAGACCTGGGCAATGACCGATTCCACATCTCCTGGCGGATGATCCTGGATCATGACCTGGTCGATCCAAGTTCTTACCTGTGCTCGGTTTTCACCGAGTTGGACGAGTACCTCGATCGCCTCACGGATCATGCCGCCGGAGCTTCCAGCGACCGGCTCAACAGACCCATCACCCGCCGGACGGACACGGGCGTTGTCGATTCTCGCGCTGGTCGAGATGAACCGTTCGACCTTGTCTCGCAGCGAGGCGATAATGGTTTCGGCAGTGCGCCGGCCGATTTCGGGCAGGGTCTGAAGCATGGGCAGGTTTCGGTCGGCGATGGCCTCGGCGATCAGTGCTGTTTCCATAGCCAGGGCCCGCAGTGCCTTACGATGGCCGATGCCCTTGCAGGTGACGAACAGTTCATAGAACGCCTTGTCGTCGGATGTGAGGAATCCGGCGAATCGCGGGAAAAAGGTCGATCCCTGGTTATGCGATTCGAGGAAATGAAGGATATGCAGCTCGACCTTCTGGCCGAGCCGGCCGGCCAGCCGGGAGGTTGCATAAGCGGGAATGAGTACCTGATAGGTCAATCCGCCTTCGGCACGGACTATGGCGGTGTCCGCATCGATTTCTACAAGAATACCTTCCAGCCTGGCGATCATAATATGGGTAATGATAACCGGGTTTGTTAAACTGTGTCGAGCCTGGGGACCGAGTAGATGGGTATCGACCGGCCCGGAATCAGGTCAGGAGACCCAAGCCTATGCGTATTGTCGGTTTACTTATCGTGACAATCCTGATTGTTATCGGATGTGTCGGCTTCGGGGTTAACAACATTATCAAGCAGCACATTGCACTGGCAACGGCGCAGAAAACGCCGGGCAAGGTAATGAAATCGCGTCAGACGGCGGGGATGTTCGGCATGGCGAAGCCGAGTATCCAGTTCGAGTACCGTGTCGCGGTCACACAGTACCAGGGTGAGAAATACCAGAGCATGCGCCTTGCGCCGATCCCGGTGATCTGTTCGAAGTCCTGGGCGAAGTCGATGATCCGCGAGTACAAGCGAGGCAAGGATGTGACGGTTTACATCGAGCCTAACCGGATCGAGAAGGGGTTCCTGCTGCCGCTGCATCAGTTTTATCCGTATATCTTTGTGCTGCTGGGTGTCGCTGTGTTTCTCCTAGCTCAATGGCCGTTGCGGTTCGGTGGGTTCTTCGAGAAGCCGTCCGAGCCGATATCGACCGGCCAGTTCGGCTGGTACCGGCTGAGTGCGAACATGGTGACGGCAAGACATACCAAGGCACTGGGGTGGACAGCGCTGATCTGGTACGTGGTGGTGATTGTTTTGTACCTGCATTATTTCGTGGGTCTCGGTCCGCCGTATGAAGGCCTTTCACCGTGGGTTACGCTTGTAATTTCGATTGCTATCGGTCTTATCCCCGGCCTGATGTGGCTCAAGGCGATGAAGATGAACGCCTGTTTCGGCAGTCCGACACTGACGACGACTGAGCCGGAGCTGGATTTGAACAAACCTGTGATTGTGCGAGTGGAGCAGCCGATCACCGATCGTGCGGATATCCGTGATCTGCGTGTATCACTGAACTGTTATGAGCGAACCGGCTTTTCATCGCATCGCGTGTTCACGACCTCTGCAATCGTCTCAGAACACAAAACGCTTCAGGGAGGCACGGTGGTCAGTGGCGAGTTCACCTTCGAGGTCCCCGAGAAGAAGCAGAAGCCCGCATCGCCGTACAACCGCTGGGAATACCCCAGAATCGACTGGTGCTTCGAAATAACGGCAACCGGCCTCAAAGGCGGCCATTATCGGGCCGGCTTCCCCATCGAAACCGAAAAACAGAAAATCAAAAAGAAACGCCAGGAAGAACAGTAACCGCCGCATAGCGTTGCGTATACCAGGTTTGATGGTTTATAAAGGTTGTAAGATTTCCGTTAAGACGGTCGTTAGGTATTTGCTGAGAAAACATTGAACTCATAGTAAGCGTCTGATAGTACACCCTTGCCGATAAATTCACGTTTACCTTCATTCACTCCAGATATACAACGAAAGCATGAGGCCGAATTTTCTTGTTATCGGGTGTGAGAAATGCGGGACGACGGCATTATGTACTATGCTGGGTCGTCATCCGGATGTGTTTGTGAGCGATCCGAAGGAGCCGCATTTCCTGTCGTTCAATTACGAGAAGGGTTGGCGTTGGTATGAGTCGCTGTTCGAGCGGGGCGGTGATGCGATTGCGATTGGCGAAGGCAGTGTCAGCTATGCGACCGACGAGTATGAGGAACTGGTCTGTGAGCGTATGAACGAGCATTTGCCCGGGGTGAGATTGATTTATATCGTTCGTCATCCGGTCAAGCGTGTGGAGTCGAGTTACCGGTTCCTGCACAGTGGTGCGCATCCGTATGGTGTTCTGCTGCCGCTGGATATCGGTCAGGCGCTGGCGTATCGGCCGCACATGGTCCGGACGACACTTTACTGGGAGCGTCTGAGTGCCTTTCGGCGGTATGTGACGGACGATCGGATTCTCGTTCTGTTTCAGGAGGATCTCAATTGCCGACCTCATGAGACATTGGAAAAATGTTTTGCTTTTCTCGGCGTCGATCCGGGTCGTCTGGCGGAACTGAAGAAAGACCGTGTAAATGAGAGTCGGCACTTGTACCGTGACACGCGTCTTCTGCGATATATCCGCCGCAACGGTGTTCTGAGTAAAGCATGGCAATCGATGCCCTGGCGTGTGACGAACTGGCTGGAGCCGAAGTTGAGACGTCGATGGTCGGATGATATGACGATCCGCTGGCAACCTGAAGCGAAAGAAGAATTCCTTCGAGCGGTGAAGCCTGACGCCGAGCGGTTTCTCGCATTCTGCGGCAAGCCGGCGGGATTCTGGGATTTTGAGAAGTAGTACATATCAAATCTTGAAGCCCGAAGTATTTCTACCAGTCGGCAAGGAGGATACGGACCGCTACCCACGCCAGTGCTGTAACCAATTATGGAATCAGGATTAAGGGCTGAAATTCAAGGATACCCGATCACCGATATTAACAGGATTCTTGCACAAAGCCGCCTTGATTATTTTTGACAGAAGTTCAATGTTGATATAAACTTGCATGATTCGACCCCATTTACCAAAGACGCTTATGAAAGCGAGGAACATCAAGTGAGTGAGAAAGCACCGTGGATCACGTATCGACCTGAATTGAAAGTACTCGATTGCACCATCCGCGACGGCGGGCTGGTGAACGATCATCAGTTTGATAACGACCTGGTCAAAGCAACCTATGAGACCTGCGTCGAGATCGGCATCGACTATATGGAGATCGGGTACAAGAACTCGAAGAAGCAGTTTCCGAAGGACAAGTTCGGTCCGTTCCGGCACTGCGATGAAGAAGACATGCGTAAGATCGTCGGCGATAATCCGACGAATCTTAAGCTGGCCGCAATGGCCGACGCCGGTAAAAGCGATTACCAGACCGATATCCTGCCCAAGGACCAGAGTGTGCTGGATATGATCCGCGTGGCGACATATGTGCACCAGATTCCCATTGCCGTGGATATGATCCATGACGCACACGAAAAAGGCTATGAAGTAAGCTGCAATATCATGGCTATTTCGATCGCGACAAACGACGAACTGGACCAGGCGCTTGAGGAGATCGCCAAGACCCCGGCCGGCACGGCCGTCATCGTCGACAGCTTCGGCGCGCTTTACCAGGAGCAGGTGGAACGACTGGCCAATCATTACAAGCAGTATCTGGACGGCACGGGGAAGGACATCGGCGTACACATGCACGATAACCAGCGACTGGCGTTCGCCAATACGATCGAAGGCATCATCCACGGTGCCAATCGTGTAGATGCGACGGTTCAAGGGCTCGGCCGCGGTGCGGGCAATTGCCCGATGGAGGTGCTGCTCGGCTTCCTGCGTAATCCGAAATTCAAGATCCGACCCCTGTTCAAACTGATCGAAGATTACTACATGGACCTGCGTAAACAGCTCGACTGGGGACCGTCGGTGCCGTACATCATCACCGGCCAGCACAACCGCCATCCGCGAGCGGCTATCCAGTGGCGAGCGACTGACAAGAAAGACAACTTCACCGAGTTCTACGACAATATCGAGGCGGATGTATAACCTGAAGAACTTCAATTTTGCAACACACCACAGGCATTCTTCAGGGCGTTTCGACGGCGGCCCACTGCTGGGGGGTGTCGACTTCGAGTCTGGCCATGGAGGATTCAGGTGATTCATTCAGATAGCCGGCGACCTGGACACGGGTGTTGTCGACGAAGCTGAGTCGGCTGCCGGGGATGATGAAGTCGAAGGCAGTTTCTGTACCGATACCGTTGACAATGACGTGGTATCGGCCGTCACGTTCGCCGATCCACGCGATCGAGGATGAGTCGGGACTGAAGGTGAGCTGGCTGACGCTCTCAAAGACTTCCGAGCCGTCATTATTGACTACGACGCACTGGCCTTCGCCTACATCGGCGATAAAGGCGAGTTTATTGGCGTCGGGACTGAATTGCAGACCTTCTGGATCGATTTTCTGATATGCCGGTCCCGCTTCGCCGTTGAGCACAACGTACTGCCGTGTGCCGTCACCGGCGACGTACGCCAGGCGGGTGGCGTCCGAGCTGAATGTCAGGCTTCGCCCGTTTACCCACTGGTGTGTTCGCACTTCCCTGTCGTTGATGACCAGTGACCAGTTCGCATTCCGTTTTGCGAAATATGCAAGTCTGTTCGAGTCGGGGCTGAACACCAGTTCGGATTGATCCCGGCAGAGCGAATCGAGTTTTTCTTTGCCGTTGATCACGATAACCCACAGGCCGTCGGTGCGTTTCGCCCAGTAGGCCAGCCGGGTGTTATCTCTGCTGAATGCGATGGTTTGGCCGATATCCTCGTAACCCGGGCCGGGAATATCGTTAACTACGACGCACCATTGCCCGTCATGTTTTGCAACGTAAGCCCACCGCTCGGAGCCGGGGCTGCAGGTCAGTGTATCGCGTCGTACGGATTCGTAGGTATGATGGCGGTTCCCGTTATCGACGAAGAACTGTCTTTTGCCGACCCGAGCCCAATATCCGACGCGAGCGGAGTCGGGTGTAAAGATCGGTTTGCTGATCGGTGAATCGCATTTGGACGTGTTTTGATCGATTTTCATATACCACTGGCCGAATCCACCGGTGTATAAGAACGCGATATGTTTCGAATCCGGGCTGAACACCGGCCCGATCGGCTTATCCCGCATCTGCAGGGCATTGCCGTCATAAACCAGTGACGGTTTATTACGCTGGTTGTTGAGGTTGATACCATGAAAGGCGAATCGTGTACCGTTCGGACTCGCGACCAATGATTTCTTATTGATCGACCAGCCGAAGAACTGTTCGGGGTCAGCAATCAGTCGTTCGATGAAGATGGAAGATGCATCGCGGATCGCCGGTTCGTTTGAGTGCTGCTCCCGCAGCGGTTCGCCGGAGGTATCAGCGGCGATACAAAGCAGAATAACCCACGCCGCTATTGCGATACAAGCGAGCTTCGCTGACAATGTCAGAAACTGGCGGAGGTTACGACTTTGCAAGATAAATCACTTTCAAAACAGCAATTATCTGTCTGATACTCTTGATCGAAAGAATTCATCCGCCGGTTCAAGACGGTCAAGATTTCCAGTATGAATATTGAGAAAATGTATCATCCTGACGGATGTGTACGGGAATTTGCAGTTGAATGTTTTATGCGGAAACAAGCGATTGTAGTGATTATGACGTTTACAGGAGATAGGCTGCAGGGTTTATCAGGCAGCATGATATTTCGATTCGAGATCTGGAAATTGAATTTGGAATTGAAGAAGCCCTGAGACGCCAGGCCGGTAAGATGCCATTTCAATGTTTGAGCGTTCAATACCCGCGTGAAATGACTTCATTCTGCTGTATCCAATCGAGAAATACGTATCGGTCCATACCACCCTGGTGCCGGTCGATTTCCTGGCCGGTATCGGAATAGATCATCATGGTGGGCACGGCGTGGACGCTGTATTTATCGGCGATGCGGTTATTTTCACCGAACCGGTCGGACAGATCGATCTTGACGCGGACATAATTCGATTCGAGGTAGCTCGCTATTTCACTATCGGCCAGGACACTGCTCTTGAACTGCCGGCAGGGCGGGCACCAATCGGCGGTATAGAGGATGTAAATAGGCCGGCCTGACATTTCCGCTTCGTCGAGTGCCGAGTCGATATTATGATGCCAGCCGTCGAGTGAGTAACTTGGCACGGCGACTTTCCAGGCTACGAATAGGACAATGAGCACAACCATCGCGGCGAGCAGTCGCATCATGGTCCGGTTGCCTGCCAACCCGCCGCCGGCATAGGGACTTGTGCCGAGGTCCATTTCGTCCGGGTTGATATCATCCATATTCGGCTCGTACGGTTGCATGGCGGTACTCCGGCTCAATTCAGAAACCAGCTCGATGAGGCGCGAGCGCCCCGAAGGTACATCGGCACGGCGTGGCGTCCAATAAAGTGAACTGTCAGTAAAACGTCAATATTGCAAAGTGTATGAAAAACCGGAGCCCCGCCGGTATGGAGTGCGGCAGACGGCTCCGGTTTATCTGGGGTGTCACATGTGAAAAAAACTGATAATCAATCGGCTCCGGACCCGATAATATACGCTAGTCGCCATGTATATGCAAGTATATACATCGTGGCCGACAAGTTTTTCTGGACAGGATGTCCGGATGTGCACAATCGTTAATGCCATGTTTCAGAAAGGTTTACGACATGACTGAGAGCGAATCGATTCGTGCGGGTGCTGCGGCAGTGGCGGGGATGGAGCCCCCGGCCGGGCAGGATGAGGGCGGCCGAACTACAGATCGTTACAACGGAATGGGGGCTATGGACGGACGGCGTCAGGGCCAGCCGGGTCTATCCACATTCAGTCATCCGAGTCCGGGCGGCCACACGGTGGAAAAGCAGGCTCGACCGGTGAGAAGCCAGGTCTCGATGAGTCATGAAGGCGTGCGGATTTCGCCGCAGGTCGGCATCAGCGAGAAGCCCGCGATCGGACCTCATACCGAGCCGTACATTCTTGTTTCCTACAAGGTACTCGGCCTGATCAAGGCGCTTGAAGAATCGCCCGCCGTTGATCCCGAGGACGACCCCGAGGCGGCGCAGCTCCGTGAAGAGATATCACACACGGCGCGGCAACTGTTCTATAAGACGCGAGAACTGGCGACGCAACTGGTACTCGGGCCGCAGTACCGCTGAGCCGGGTCGTGATGAGCTCATGAGCTCGGTTCCAGACGGTTACGCCGGTCGCTTCGCCCCGGCGGCGGACCTGGCGCCCGCTTTGTTGTTGTGCCGGGTATCTTCATTTCGTGATTATGTCATCGAACGGATGGACTATGATGAACAGTATGCAACAGACCCTTCCCGGCACTTCGTGCTCGCCTTCCCCGGCCATTCCGCAAGCGAAGGACTGGCTGCTCCGCGGCTATGACCTTCAGGCCGCCGGCCAGCTTCTGCAGGCATTGCAATGTTATGACAATGCCTTGAAGGTCAAGCCGAATCTTGCGGCCGGCTGGATTCTCAAAGGCAGTGCGTTACGTCAGCTCGAGCGTCCCTTCGAGGCCGTGCTCTGTTTCGATATGTCGCTGGTGATCGATCCCGAGTCGACCACCGCCCTGGTCCACAAGGCCGTCGCACTGATGGAATGCCGGCAGTACCTTGAAAGCCTGAGCTGTTACGAACAGGCGTTAAGACTGAGCAACGGCCCGGTGCTTCAGAGTGCGGATTATCTTGATCAGATTTAGGGGGAGTTCAAGGTTCAGAGTAGTTGTTTTTAAGGTTGGGGGAGGGTTGGGTTTGGGTGGGGTGGGGTTGGGTAGGGTGGTGAGGGGTGACAAGTTATTCATCTGTGCCTGTTCCATGATGCATCTGCCGGTATTGTGTGGGTGTCATGCCGGTGGCGCGTCTGAAGATGCTTGTGAGGTTGGAGGGGTGAGCGAATCCGGATTCGGCGGCGACGACGGCGATTGCCAGGTCGGTATTCGAGAGCAGATCGCAGGCCCGTTCGATATGAACGCGCCTGATCTCCTCGAGTGGCGATCGGCCGATGTACTGCTTGAACTTCTGCTCGAGAGTCGTGCGGCTGACGCCGGTATGTTCGGCGACCTGGGCGACCTGAAGCGGCTTACCTGCATGGTTTCTGATGAACTTGACGGCTTTCGCCAGGTGCGGTTCGTTCACGGCGAGCAGGTCGGTCGACTGTCGCGTCGCGACGCCTGCGGGCGGTACGTGGACCGGCTGGTCCGGCGGCTTCCCGCCTCGGATCAGGTGGTCGAGCAGCGTCGCGGCCTCGTAGCCGATGCGATGGTCAGCGGTGATGATACTCGACAGCGGGGGTACGCAGAATTCGCATTCCGACTGCTGGTTGTCGACCCCGAGCAGCGATATCTGCTCAGGGATTCGAATCTGCATACGCCTGCACATTTCCGAGAGCTGCGAGGCCAGCGAATCGTGGCAGGCGAACAGTGCACAGGGTTTGGTCAGCTCGTGGATGAAATTCTCGGCCTTGATCATGGCCGCCTGAACATCGCCGGTCCGCTGCCAGCGAAGCAGGCACCGTTCGGCAGTGAAGCCCGCTTCCTTCAGTTTCTCGCGATAGCCCTTGAGCCGGCCAGTCGACCATGACCGGTTCGAGTAGCCGCAGAACGCGAAGTGCCTGAACCCGCGGTCGAGAAAATGCTCCGCCGCCATGACGCCGATCGCTTCATTATCGATGCACACCAGCGGGGCCGGCACGTCGGTATGCTCGACCACCGCGACGAAGGGAATTCGCAGGTAGCGGATCGACCGGTACACTTTCGGCTGAAGCTGGTAGAAGATCATACCGTCCGGCCTGACACTGCGGATCATATTGATCGTATCGCCCAGCCAGGGCAGGATACGGATAAACGTCCAGTTCTTGTTCTTCCTCGCGTATTGCGCAGCGCCGTTGACCATACGATCGAAAAACACGCCGCCCCACAGGTCGAGCAGAATGCGTTTGTGTTCGCTGTCGGTCGGCATGAAGACTGATTATAATGGAATCAGGTGATTATGAAAGCTTTTTCATCATTCATGTAATTGCCGAGGCGGCCGCACAGATGGGCCAGCAACCGGTACAAAAATATCGATTGGGCATACATGTAAAAAATGGTCATATGAACTCGATCCTGATAAACTTCTGCGATCGATATGACCATGATGAAAGATACACCCGGCCATATTGAACGAGTATTTCCGGAATTGATGATGTCACGTACACCTGATGAGTGAGTGTCTGAGTATGGCGTGCAACATGTTTGAAACTGCTCAACAGCTGGTCCGCGATGGTATCCGCCACCAGTTTCCCGGTATTGGTCCTGTTGAATTGCGTGTCAAGTACTTTTTTCAGGACGTATGGCACAGATTTGAATGAAACGGAAAAGGGCGCAATCGTATCCCACATACGCTACCATACGAACGCGTTCGCAACGAATGATCGATAACACAGTTGATATGAACACCCGCTACGAAAAATCCGAAGCGTCGCACCGATCGGCAAGATCGCTGATGCCCGGTGGAGTCAGTTCGCCTGTGCGTGCGTTCAAGGCGGTCGGCGGGACGCCGGTGACGGTTCGCAGCGGTCAAGGCGCGGTGGTGACAGATATCGACGGTAACGCGTACATCGACTACATCGGCTCCTACGGCCCGCTGATACTCGGCCACTCACCCGAGCCGGTCCTGGCGGCGATCAACAAGGCAGCGGCGCGCGGGACGAGTTTCGGTATGCCGACCGAACTGGAAACGGTTCTGGCTCAGTTAATCGTTGATCTTGTCCCTTCGGTCAAGTGTGTCCGCTTCGTCAATTCGGGTACTGAAGCCGTCATGTCCGCCATTCGACTGGCGCGTTCGGCGACGGGCCGGCCACGGATCATCAAGTGCACCGGCTGCTACCACGGCCATTCTGATTCGCTGCTGGTACAGGCCGGCAGCGGAGCGGCTACCCTGGGCACGCCGAGCTCGGCGGGCGTACCGGAATCGATCGTATCGAATACGGTACTGGTCCCTTATAACGACCCCCCGTCGGTCGAGGCGGCTTTTACCCGTTATCCAGATGAAATCGCCGCCATGATCGTCGAGCCGGTCGCGGGTAATATGGGCTGTGTCTTACCGCGTGACGGCTACCTGTCCGAACTCCGCCGGCTCTGCGATCAATATAACGCACTGCTTATTTTCGACGAGGTCATGACCGGCTTCCGTCTGGCCTCGGGCGGAGCTCAGCAGCGATACGGCGTCATGCCCGATTTAACCTGTCTGGGCAAGGTGATGGGGGGTGGCATGCCCTGTGCTGCGTACGGCGGATCAGAAAAGATCATGCGGCTGGTAGCACCTGACGGGCCGATGTACCAGGCGGGTACGCTCAGCGGTAATCCGCTTGCAATGGCCGCGGGCATCGCCACACTGGAGGTGCTTACCGATCCGGGTGTTTATGACCAGTTGGAAGCCCGAACGGCGCAGCTCGAGTCGGGCCTGGCACAGGCCGCCGCGATGGCCGGCTGCCCGGTTTCGATCGCCCTCGCCGGGTCCATGCTCTGCTGCTTTTTCTCGGACAACCCGGTCCGCAATTTCGAGCAGGCGACCGCCTGCCGGACTGACCGTTTCACGGCCTTCTTTCACGCCATGCTCGATTCGGGTATCATGATCCCGCCAAGCCAGTACGAATGCTGGTTCGTTTCCACGGCTCACGAGGAGCCGCTGATCAGCCGGACCATCGAGGCGGCGGAACCCGCATTCTCCGCTGCCGCTCGTATCGACTGATCCGGAATAATACGTCACAATATCGATCTCGACCGAATCCGTCTGAACAGGCTGGTACGGTCGAGCTGACATGTAACTTATCGAAGGGATGGTGTTCTCATGGCGGAAAAATTCAGAATTCTCGCAGCCGACAAACTTGCCAAACAGGGTCTTGAGTGGATTCAATCCCAGCCGGATGCGGAACTGGTCAACAAGCCCGGTCTGAGTGAAGACGAATACGCCGAGCTGATCCAGTCCTGTCACGCGATGATCGTGCGTTCCGGTATCAAGGTCACTGCGAAGATGCTCGATAACCCTGGCTCCCTGAAGGTCATCGCCCGGGCGGGCGTCGGCGTCGATAACATCGATTTGGAAGCTTCGACGTCGAAGGGTATTCTCGTGGTCAATTCCGCCGAGGCCTCCACGCTTACGACCTGTGAACATGCGTTTACGCTCATGATGGCGATGGCTCGTAACGTGGGTCCGGCGTATATGAAAATGCACAGCGGTGGGTGGGACCGCAGTAAGTACCAGGGCACGCAACTGGCCGGCAAGACGGTGGGTATCGTCGGATTCGGCCGCATCGGTCGGGCTTTCGCCGAACGGGCGCTGGCATTCGAGATGGACGTGATTGCATATGATCCATTTGTGAATACCGAGACCGCGCTGGACGGCAAGGTGAAGATGTACCGGTCGTTCGACGAGATGCTACCGCACTGTGACGTTGTTTCGTTTCATGTCCCGCTGAACGATCAGACCCGTGGCATGCTGAATAAGGAGACGTTCAAACTGGCCCGTCCGAACCTGCTGGTCGTCAACGCCGCCCGCGGCGGTGTGGTCGATGAAGCTGATCTGATCGCCGCACTTGACGCAGGCCAGTGCGCCGGTGCCGCCATTGACGTCTATAGCAAGGAACCCCCGCCTGAGGATTCGCCATTGCGTACACATCCGAAAGTGCTCGTCACACCGCACTTGGGCGCGAGTACGGCCGAGGCACAGGAAGCGGTCAGTCTGGATGCTGCTGCTGCTGCGCTCACGTATCTCCGCGGCGAGGGGATCAAAGGCGCGGTGAATGCAGGCAACCTGCGTGTCGATCTCAGCCCGATCCAGAAAGGATTCGCCGACCTGGCCGAGCGTATGGCGACGCTGATCAGCCCGATGATAACGCGTGGAATCGCCACGGTGGCAATCGAGTTGACCGGCTCGCAACTGGCTTCCGCAGCAGGTACCGTCGAGCGTATGGCGATGATCCAGCTACTTCGCAGGTTCATGAACGTTCCGCTGAACGTGATCAACGTCAACCAGATCGCCGAGTCACGTGGTATCAAGGTGAAGACCGTGACGGTCGAGGACGCCAAAAGCGCCGGCCCGCAACTGGCGATAACCGTCCAGGGGCCCGCCGGTGCCGTGGATGATCAAACCCACGAAGCCGACAAGGTCCGCAGGATCGTCGGCCGGATGTATGATGATATGAAGCCGCGAATCGTCGAAATCAACGGCTATTTCATGGATATGGTCCCGGCAGGTCACATGGTACTGATTCAGAATGAGGACCGGCCGGGCATGGTCGGCCTGGTCGGTACCGAGTTCGGCAAGGCGGGTGTCAATATTGCGGATATGTCGATCAGTCGGCGCGACAACACGGCATTGATGGTCCTGAAGATCGACGCCCCGCCGTCCGATTCGCTTTTGGACAGCCTGAAAGCCAATACGGGCATCCTCAAGGTAGCCACCGTGCGATTGATGGACGAGCAGCAATAACCTCGGACGGTATGGTCAAGTTTATATTTTGCCTGTGCCGGACCTGCCCGAAAGAGTTGTCATGCTGGTATAGTGACTACGGGCAGACCGCAACGGGTAAGTTTCGCTTATCCAAGCTACCTGAAATAATATTAATTGCCTCCTCAGCAGAATCTATGGGTAAGTTCAGGCTCGGGTAATTGTCCAAGT
>CAYRND010000026.1:0-31705 GCA_964425365.1 uncultured Phycisphaeraceae bacterium | reverse complement strand
CAGCCCGTAGCTCACGACTTTGAACCTACCGGCTTCCAGCCGGTAGTGGTTCAGTCCGGTTACGGCAGGTCTGTCGCCATTTTGCCGGAATTGATATCAGTGTAATCAGTGCGTAAGAGCCGGAAACCTGTTGTATTAAAGTGCTATAATGACAGGCGGCAGGGGCAACAGAGCTGGACGCGATGGTTATCACATAAGACGGAGTACCGAGTCATGTTGAGCGATCAAGAAGTGGCAGCCCGAGCCGGTCGTCTGATTCGTGAGGTTTTTTTCGGTGTGTTTACGACAGTGGATGCCGACGGCCGTCCTCACAGTCGTTACATGGGCGCGGCACCGATGGCGGATGGCCTGAGCAAGTTATACACATTCAGTTGCCGCGACAGTATGAAGTTGCTGCACTTGCAGGAGAATCCTCATGTAAGCTGGTCGTTCGCAGACGACCGCTATGATGAAGCGGTGAGTCTGACCGGCCGGGCGGCGATCGATGGTTCGCCGATCATCACGCAGTGTGTCTGGGACCGCCTGGCCGACTGTGCCCGACAATACTGTATGCGGGCGCTGGGCTGCCGTCATGACGCCGAATTTGTGGTGATAGAAACGCAGATCGAAAGCGTCGCTTACCTGGCGACGGGCGAAGGGATCGTTCAGCCTGTTGTGGTCAGGCTGGATGAGATGAAGCACGCGGAAGCGTGAGGATGGGCGGGGCTATATCAAAACATGTTCAGTAAGGTGACGGGAATCCGAGCCTACGGCCGGATGATGATTTTACCGGTGCCGCGGAAGGCAAGTGCGAAGAAGGGGACGGCCGCGAGTGAGAGCGCTGCGGCCCAGGCGAAGACCCAGAGGAGTGACAGGTCCGCGAGGTAGCCGGCGGCGATATTGCCCACGATGCGTCCGGTGCCGAATACGATCATGGCGTACAGGCCCTGCATCGAGTTACGGTACGTATCGCCCGCGCGGTGGTTGATATACACGGGTGGTGTGACGATCAGGACAAGAACCATGATGCCGTGGAAGGATTGCGAGAGTACGCCCGCGGCGACGGTGGGAAAGAAAGTGAGCATCGTCATTCTCGCGGCGGTACAGAGTGAGCCGATGATCATGACCCATTTCATGCCGAATGTGCGGTGCAGGCGGCCGAATGCAAGTACGAAGAAAATCTCGATGATCACGCCGGTGATGGTGATCAGGCCGATCCACTCATCGGGAATACCCAGTCTGCGTTCGAGGTAGATCGGGTAGAATGCGTAATGTGCCGCGGCGGCGAGGTGAAGCAGCCACATGGCGATGCAGAACAGTAGCATGCGTGGCTCGAAGAGCAGGCCTCGGGCGGCCTGGAGTGTGGGGAGTTGACGTCGATTTTCCTGTTGCCGGCCTGCTGGCGCCTGTTGATCGTGATGGACAGGGTCATGGATGCCCGGGCCGGTGTCGGACTCGATGGCTGCCGTACTTATTTCCGCTCGGGACCGAGGTAGGATACCGGCATTGATCATACCGAAGAAGGCGTAAGTGGCGGCGGCGATGAGAATGATACTGATCGGCAGGTCGTGTGCGAGGAATCCGTAGAGAATGACAGCGGGGATAATGAAGCCGATTGTGCCCCAGACGCGAACGTGGTGATAGCCGCCTGCATATCTGCGTTCTGTGCGGTGCCGTGACTGTAGTTTGAAGGTCAGTGCATCTTCGAGGGGGATGACCGGTACGAAGGCGAGTGCGAAAACGAGATAGGCCGATGTGATGGCCCATAATGATTCGGAGAACAGCAGCCCCAGTAGAGAGGCTCCGCACACGCCGTGGATGGCGGCGAGGATCGTTTTGCTTTCGATATGGACATCGGCCAGAAACGTGATCAGAACGGGACTGAGGATAATCGCCAGCCCCATGGTGCTCAGGACCCAGCCGATCTGAGTATCGGTCAGCCCGCGATAAGCCAGGTAAAGAGGCAGATAGGTAAAGATGCTGCCCATCATGCCGTAGGTGAGGAAGAACTGTGCTTTAATCCGCCGCATGACCAGCGATGATAGTCGCCTGAGGCGTGCGATGCGAGACCTGCCGGTGCAAGCGGTGATTATCAGGTCGGCAGGTACTGCGGGCAGTGTATTGACCCATGCGTTATTCCAACCTGTCATGCCGGCCTGTCTGCGCCAATCCTTCATTTGCGAACAAAGGAATATCGTATAAAGTATGATGATCCCCCGGTCAGTCAGTCCCCGGATTGACATAAATCGAGATAGAGAGCGAGTTATGAGATACGCCGTGATTATTGCAGGAGGCGCGGGCACACGATTGTGGCCGATGTCGACGAAGGGTTTACCGAAACAGCTTATTCCGTTTATCGACGACAGGTCACTTCTGGAGATAGCGATGCAGCGCCTGGAAGGGTTGCTTCCGCCGGAGCAGGTCCATATCTGTGCCGGTCTATCGCATCAGGAGGTGATGCTGAGGAATCTGCCCGGGATGACAGCGGACCGTTTCATCGGCGAGCCGATGGGACGTGACACGCTTAATGCCGTCGGGCTCGGGACAGCGGTACTGTCCCGGCACGATCCGGACGCCACGGTGGCGATCTTTACAGCGGATCACATTATTGAGCCGGTGTCGGCATTTCAAAAGATTGTCGAGCGTGGGTTCGCCCTGGCCGAGTCCATGCCAGATACACTGGTCACCTTCGGTATTACACCGACGCACGCGGCAACGGGGTACGGCTATCTTGAACTGGGTGAATCCGTGGACGGTGGTGAGGCCTTCATGCTCGACCGGTTCAAGGAAAAGCCTGATATGGGTATTGCCGAGCAGTACTATCATGCCGGGCCGGAGAAGTATCTATGGAACAGCGGTATGTTCGTCTGGCGGGGAGCTACGCTGTTGAACTGTATACGGAAATACGCGCCGGAGAATTACACCGGTCTGATGAAGATCGCGGCGGCATGGGATACGGACAGGCGAATGCAGGTGTTGGAAGAAGTGTATCCGGCACTGAAGAAGATCAGTGTCGATTTTGCGGTGATGGAGCCGGCCTCCATGGACCCGGATGTCAAAGTGGCGGCGCTGCCGATGTCGATCAAGTGGATCGATGTCGGGTCCTGGCCGTCGTTCGGGCTAACGCGAGACAAGGACGAGCAGGGTAATGCCGCCGCCGGTTGCCGGTCGCTGCTGATGGATTGCGAGAACACACTCGTTGTGAGTAACCGGGCGGATCATCTCGTGGCGGGGATCGGTTGCAGGGATATGATTCTGATTCATACTGACAAGGTGACACTGATCTGTCGGGCGGATCAGGCCGAGCAGATCAAGAAGCTTCATGGCATGGTGGGAGAGCGATTCGGTGAATCGCTATTGTGATTCTTCTGTATAACAGAGATGTGGCAGATTATTCTGGATTTCAGCACCGCCTGCTGTCCGTGCCACTTGTTTGAAGTGATCTCCGATGCGTTATCTGGCGATTGATTATGGCGAAAAGCGGACGGGTCTGGCCAGTGGCGATGATGTGTTACGGATCGCCGGGCCGCTGGATGTGTTTACCGGTTCGGATGACGATCAATTGCTGGATTATCTTCGCGTGGTGCTGGATGAGCACGAGGTGGATGCGTTTGTATTGGGATTGCCGCTGAACATGGACGGCAGTGAGTCACGTTTGTCCCGGAGAGTAAAGCGGTTGGGGCTGCGTCTGGAGGCGGTTTTCGGTCTGCCGGTTCATCTGGTTGACGAGCGTCTGACCACGGCGGCGGCGGATGAGCGGATGGCGGGCAGTGCGTTGACTCGCGGGCAGAAGAAGTCCAGGCGTGATGCCCTGGCGGCGGCGGAGATATTGAATGATTTCTTCAGGCTGATGCGGGAACGTTAAAACAGGAACAGAAAGATCAGCAGGAAGACGGCGTTGCATAATGTCAGCAGGCCGATGTAACCGATGGTACGTCGGATATCGGGTGAGGTGCCGGTGAGCGGCTTGTTGATGATGGCACAAGTCTGTCGTAGTGCGGATTCGAAGATCCACAACATCGCCAGTGCCGCGAAGATATTCAATCCGCCTCGCGTTGCGGTTTCAGACTCGATATCGTGTTCTTCCGTGTCATGACGTGGCCTGGCCGGTCTATCCTCCGGCTGGGTATCGAGTTCCCCGGCGACGTCGCCGGATGCAGCCGCGAAGCCTGAGGTTGAAGCCTGTTCAGCTTCGGCCTCTTCCTCTTCATCGTCATCGACACTGAGTTCTTCGATATCAACGTCGTCGTCATCGTCAGTATCTTTGAAATGGGCCGTTCCGGGCGCTTCGGCGGGCAGATCGGGCGATTCGGTTTCACCTGATTCGCCGCCTCCGGTCACGACGCCGGTTTCAACGTCTCCTTCGATCTCTTCACTGACTTCCTTTTCAGCTTCCTTTGCGAGCATTTCATCAAGCTGCTCGATCTGCATCACCTGCACTTCGTTATCATCATCGCCGGCCGGTACTCCGGCGACGACCCCTGCTTCAGCGTCTTTGGTGCCCGTAGCGGGTTCGGATTCGGATTCGGCCAGGTCGGTTTCAACACTCTGTTGATCGGATTGATCATCCGGCACGAAGCCCTGTTGGGCGGCCTGGGCTTTTTCGAGCAGGTTATCGATTTCGCTTTCGTCGATTTCTTCGTCGTCTTCCGCTTCGAATCCGGTCGAGGTATCCAATAAGGGTCCTGTTTCGCCGCCGGTACCTTTCCCTTCTGTTCCGCTGGAGAAGCCTGCGATATCTCCGGAGATCGATTCTTCCTTCTGCGTGGCGTGGACGGCCGAGATGAGCTGGTCGATCTGCGACTCGATACTGTCAGTCTCATCTTCAGTGACGGGTTCCGCTTCCGTTTCGATCCCCTCTTCAGCGATTTCGGATTCCACTGGTTCCTGATCACCTTCCGTCTCGACGGCTTCCAATGGTTCGATGAGTTGGCTTCGGTCCGGTTCTTCAGGTATTGAATCCTGCGCTATTGCGGGTTCCTTTACCGACTCGAACGCATCGTCCGGGCCAGATTCTGCGGAATTCGGGTCTTCGTCTGCTATTGCATCCGGATCTGTCGCGTCGAATGGTTGGTCTTCAACGGTCGTGATTTGATCAGACAGGACCGGTTCAACGGAGTCTGTGTGATCATCATTCAATATCGCATCAGGCGCTTCAGCGATCTGGGGATCGGCGTCCGCTGGGGGTGCTTTCTGTTCGGCGGGTCCGGCATCCAGTTCGGGTATGTCGGCCGACAGCAGGTCATCGATAGAGGCGTTTTCCGATTCGTGTTCGGAAGCGGTTTCAGCCTGGTCTACCCCGTCGGGTTGTTCTTCGCTCTGCTCTTCGGGTTCTCCTGCAAGCTGTTTGCGTATCTGCTTAGGCAGAGTGCCAGGCTCCCGCTCCTCGATTTTCGCCAGCAGCAGATCGAGTTGCTCTTCGAGCGTCTCGGGCTGGGGTGTCTCGGTCGGGTTGTTGGTTTCGTCTGCCATGACGTCCTGGTATTGGGGGAACGGGGGGGGTACTGGCTTCAAACGGTTCTTTTTGCCATGATGGTCCGAATAATGCGTCTGAAAAATGCCCAGTCGTTATATCCGATTTTATCGTCACCTTCCGCAACAGACTCAAGATATATCGTTCAAGGTCCTGCTGATAGATTGAAGGAAACGACATGTTTGACCGTCAATCGGCCCCGGCGCCGCAATATCCCCGCTTTTACTGTCCTGATCTGACGTTATCGGATCATCGCGGCCGACTTGGGACTGACGAATCGCATCATGCCTGCCATGTGCTTCGTCTGGCAGCGGGCAGCCGAATCGAGCTCTTTGATGGCAGGGGGCAACTGGCCAATGCGGTGATCAGTGCGTATACGTCGGGTGCTGTGGATTACCACATCGAACAGATGAACTGTTATCCGCCGCTCAGTCCCGAGGTTACAGTCGCTGCTGCTGTTGCGAAAGGCTCTCGCGGAGAAGAGATGGTCAATCATCTTGCCCAGTTGGGAGTAAGCCGCCTGATTCCGCTGATGACCGAGCGCAGTGTCGTTGAGCCGCGTGAGAACAAGTTGAGGCGATTCGAGCGGTTTGCCGTGACGGCGGCGAAGCAGTGCGGCAGTTTGTATCTGATGCAAATCGATAAACCTGCGAGTTTTACGCAGGTGCTGGATCAGTATGGCGGCCTGCGAATCCTGTTGAATCGCCAATCTGTTGACGAGCAGGCGGATTCGCCGGTGATCGAGCAGTTGCAGATCGCGGAACATGTACTGCTGTTGATCGGTCCGGAAGGCGGTTGGTCGCCGTCGGAACAGGCAGAAGCCGGGCGGGTGGGAGCCGTTTCGTGGCAGATATCCGTGAATACGCTGCGGATTGAAACAGCTGCAGTGGCTGCGGCCGCCATCTGCCGGTTTCTGATGCTCGAATGCTAGCTTTGCCACAGTTACTTGCTGCCAGTAAGCTAAGGCTTTCAGGTGGAGCGGATTGTATATCCCGGTTTCTGAATTCAACTTGCATGGTGCGGTTTTATCATGACAAAAAAGAATATGGATATGTTGAATACCCGTTATGCCAAAGCGATGAGCCGTCTCGATGCGATCGGACAGGATCATGTCCTCATGTATTACAACAAGCTGGACGATCACTCGAAGGACCAGTTGCTTTCGCAGATCGAGGGGATTGATTGGCCGGAGGTTGACCGGCTGATTCGCAGCCATGTGAAGTCGCAGCCTGAATTTGAATTGCCCGGCGATGTTGAGCCGGCGCCGTGGTATTCTCATAAGCCTCCCTCGGACCTGTCGGCGAAGTACAGCCAGGCGACGAACCTGGGTGAGCAGCTTATCCGTGAAGGCAAAGTCGCGGCGTTTACAGTCGCCGGCGGCCAGGGCACGCGATTGGGTTGGGATGGCCCGAAGGGTACTTATCCCGCAACGCCGATCCGTCAACTGCCGCTGTTCGCCTGCCTGGTCGAGTACATTCGTAACATCCAGGAGCGGTATAACGCTGTCATTCCCTGGTATATCATGACCAGTCCGGCCAACCATCAGTCGACGGTAGCGTTTCTCACTGAATACAACTTCTTCGGACTTCGCAAGGAAGACGTGATTCTCTTTCCCCAGGCCATGATGCCCGCGATCGATATGCATACCGGCAAGGTACTGTTAGAGGCGTCGGACAGCATGGCGTTATCGCCAAACGGGCATGGCGGTTCGCTCAAAGCACTGTATGCCAACGGTGCGATCGCCGATATGAAGCATCGCGGCATCGAACAGATCAGCTATGTCCAGGTGGATAACCCGCTTGTCCGTGTCATCGATCCGCTTTTCATCGGCCTGCATGCCATCGATGGTGCCGAAATGTCGTCGAAAATGCTTCCGAAAGCATTTCCGAAGGAGAAACTCGGCAACTTCTGCATGGTCAACGGCAGAATGACGGTCATCGAGTATTCCGACCTGCCGGATGAACTGGCGTATGAGACGACCGATACGGGTCAGCTCCGGTTCCGGGCGGGCTCGATTGCGATTCACATGATCCGCGTTGATTTCGTCGAATCGTTGAACCAATCGAAGGAGGGATTCGGCCTGCCGTTCCATCGTGCTGAAAAGAAGGTAGACTTTGTGGATCTCGATACCGGCCGGCTGATCCAGCCGCGTGAACCGAATGCCGTGAAGCTTGAAACCTTTGTCTTTGACGCACTGCCGCTTTGCAGGAAATCGATTATTTATGAAACCGATCGCGTTGATGAGTTCGCACCGATCAAGAACGCGGATGGCCCCGAGGGCAGCGACGTGGTCGATTGCCCGCGGACGAGTAAGGAGCTCCAGATCGAACGGGCCGCACGCTGGCTGGAGGCCAACGGCGTCAAAGTCGACCGTGACCAGCACGGCAGGGTACAGCCGGTGATCGAGATCAGTCAGATCACCGCGATTTATGCAAACGATCTGAAATCGCTGCACCTGCCCAAGCATATTCCCGCCGGTACTCGCATTCTTCTGTAGATCAGGCTTCAGCCTGTTATGCCGGCCTATTCTTTGAGAAATTCCTCTTTCAACTGCCTTCTGAGGATTTTTCCTGTCGGATTGCGTGCGAGTTTATCGAGTACGTGTATTTCACGGGGGACTTTATATTGTGCCAGCCGGTCGCGGCAGAAAGAGCGGACGGCGTTTTCGTCGAAAGAACCTTCCTCGTTGAGTTCAACAAACGCCACGGGCACCTCACCACGCATACCGTCGCTTTTTCCCACGACGGCGGAGTCGCGAATCTGCGGGTGCTGGTTCAGTACTTCCTCGATTTCACGTGGAAAAACATTTTCGCCGCCGATGATCAGCATTTCCTTTTTACGCCCGGTGATGTAGAGAAAGCCGTCGGTATCGATATGGCCGATATCCCCGGTTCGGAATGCCCGGACCGGCTTGGATTCCCCGGTGGGCACGATCTTCATGATGACTTTGTCCGTCAGTTCCGGCTGCTTGTAGTAGCCCTTCATGACATTGGGGCCTGCTATGATGATTTCACCTTCGGTACCCGGTTCAACGGCATGGTTATTTTCATCGACGATGATATTCCTGACGCCCGGCAGGGGTTTGCCGACGGAGTGAGGCTTGTGTTCATGCGGTGTGCACCAGTTCGTTGCAGGCGAAGTTTCCGTCAGGCCGTATCCTTCAAGCAGTCGGATATTGAACCGTTCCCGGTAAGCATCATAAACCGATTGAGGCAGGGGCTCACCGCCGGAGATGGGAAATATGATGGAATTGAAGTCATCGGGGGAAGCGTCTTTGACGGAAAGAATCGCGCCGTACATCGAAGGCACGGCGATAAAGAAATCCGGCCGGTGCTGACGGAGCAGTCGGATTATCTGTCTTGGGATGAATCTCGCCGTATAGACCACACGCGCACAGATACGAAGTGGAATGAGCGTCAGTACGGTCAGACCGAAGCTGTGGAACTGGGGCAGCACACCGAGAAAGAGGTTGGCGCGTGTAATCCGGGCATGGGCGATACCTGCATCTACGTTCGATGCCAGGTTGCCGTGTGTGAGCATGACGCCCTTCGGCCTGCCGGAAGTTCCCGAGGTATAGAGAATGACGGCCAGATCGTCGTTATGAAATCGTGGCGGCAGTTTCAGCGGGGGAATACCACTGAAGGCGATATCTTCAATATGGATGACCCTGATGTGATCCGGCACCAATTCCTGGCCACCGATATGTTCCATCAGCTTGCGGCTGGTGATGAGTGTGTCGATATCACTGTCCCTGATGACATAATCGAGTTCGTCTTTTGAGAGCAGGAAATTCAAAGGGACGGCGACCCTGTTTGCCAGCCAGATGCCCAGTAGCGTCGTCGGCACTGCCCCGCTGGTCGGCAGCATGAAGCCGATATGACCGGCCTGTGTGGTTCTTCTGATGGTCCGGGCGATATAGTATGCCCCGAACACCAGGTCCATGTACCGGTATTCTCGCTGATCGTCCTTCACGGCGACACGGAACGGCCGCCACAAGGCGTTTTTCAGTATGGGATTGAGCAGGCTCATCTTATATATCCTGGTACGGGAGTGTGTGATATCCCGTAAACTATACCCTCCAGGGGTGTCATCTGACCAGTTGCGGCGTTTGATGCCGGTGGTGGTTCATCCGGTTGTGGCGTCGGAAGCGTACGGATTGGCTTTTTCTCACAAGCGGAGTTATGGTGTCAAGGTAATGTTATACTGGCAGAATTGCCGTTCGAGATGTTCCGTCTGGATTTCGATCAGAGGCTGAATGTGAAAAAGGGACTGAAAACAACATTGTTTCAAAACAATATGTTAGAGTGCGTTGTTCTATTGGCTGTCGTCGTGACGTTGATGGTCGGCGGTTGTGCGTCACAACCTGAGGCAACCCGAATCGAGGTCGCCTCGAACGCGTATCACGCGGGTGATTACAGCGTTGCATACCGATATGCCTCGTCGATTGCGAAGTCGTCTTCCGATCGGGATCGTTACACGGCGGCCTACATAGCAGGCAACAGTGCGCAGAAGCTGGGCGATCTGGCGAATGCTGAAAAATATTTGAAGCAGGCTTCGTTCAGCAGTGACCGGCGGCTTGCCGGTGATGCCGCTGCTTCACTGGGGTTGGTGTACGCGCAACTGGGTGATTATGACATTTCAGCGAAAACACTGCTGCGGGCGGCGGACCTGCTGGACGGCGAGGATAAGGCGAAAGCGTATTTCTACGCGGGGGTGTCGCTGCAGAAGCTCGGGCGGTGGGCCCAGGCCAGAACTACGCTTGTCCTGGCCAGGCAGACCAGCGACGATCCGGCGTTTTGCAGGCAGGTTGATGATCAACTGGCCGTGACGGGTTATACCCTTCAGGTCGGCGCGTTCCGTAACGCGGCGAATGCCAGGCAGGCTGCCGAAGCCGTTATGAGTAAATGCAGAGACCTGCAACTGGCTATGCCCCGGCTTGTGTCGGATAACGACCGTTTCGGCCGTGACCTGACACTTGTCCAGGTCGGTGAGTTTGCCACCTACTATTCCGCACTGCGTGTGCGTGGACGCTTTGCCGACAGCAGTATTATTATTGTGCCGCTGGCGAAGTGAATTTTGCCGTTCAATCAGTTAGTCAATGAGGATCAATCAGATGAGAAGGATTGCTGTGTGGGTCGTTACCCTTGTATTAACCGCACCGATCGTCAACGCCGATCAGGTTGTGCTTGAAAATGGTGATATTCTGACCGGTACGGTAACGGAGCGTAACGATGACTCGGTATCGTTCGAACATCCGGTGATGGGTGAAATAACCCTCAACCGCGACCAGATCAGTCGAATTATTATGGACGACGCGGTGATATCCAGTCCGCCACCGCCACCGTCGGAGCAACCGGAACCTTCACAGGAAAACTGGCTTGAGCAGATGGGATTGTTTCACGGCTGGGACCATAAAATCGAGGTGGGACTGGACGGATCGAGCGGTAATTCCGAATCATTCAATCTTCGAGCGGCGTACCAGGGTGATTATGAAGATGATGAAAAGGCATGGCATACACTTGCCAGGTATCTGCGGAATACCAGTGACGGCGATACCAGCACCAATGAGTTTCTAGGCAGTATTGAACGGATATGGAAACTGCCTGATTCACGCTGGTTCTTCTTTGCCAACGGCACTTATGAATGGGACGAATTTCAGAACTGGGACCATCGCATTTCGGGTAGCGGCGGTGTGGGTTATCACCTGATCAAACTGGGGGAAGACAGTGATCTGTTCGATTTGAAGCTCCGCGGCGGTGGCGGCGGGAACCAGACCCTCGGAGGCGATGACGAAACATTTACGCCGGAGGCACTGGCCGGCCTCGATTTCAAGTATGTCATCTCCGATCGCCAGGAGCTGACACTGTCCAATACGATCTACCCGGACCTGGGCGACTTCGGCGAGTTTCGTAATATCACCGGTGCGGCGTGGACGTTTCTGATCGATAGTGATCCGAGGCTCAACCTGAAACTCGGCATTGATAATGAATACCAGTCGAATCCGGGCGGTGACGCCAAGCATAATGATCTGAAATACTACGGAGCGCTGGTCTACGAATTCTAATGAAAGGAGCATCCCCGTGAGTGAAGCAATTGCTCAGCAGGCCCAGGCGGTGACGGATGTTGCAATTGAAGCATCTCAGTCAGTGCCGCCGCCGGATACCGGCGCTGACCTGGGTGAGGTGATGGATTCACTGGTCAGTGGAGACACCTCGGCCTTTGCAGAGCAGTGGCAGCAGATGCAGCCGATGGTGATCGATTACGGTATTCGTATCATTGCGGTATTCGGCTTGCTGTTCATCGGCTGGCTGATCGCCTCGTGGCTGAAGCAGATGGTGCTTCGCGGTCTGAATAAATCGAAATTCGACCAGACGTTGGGCAAGTTTTTTGCCGCTTTCTCGAAGTGGGCGGTACTGATCTTTACGGCACTTATCTGTTTGAACGTATTCGGTATCGAGGCGACCAGTGCCGCGGCCGTGATTGCCGCCGCCGGCCTTGCGGTTGGTCTGGCGTTTCAGGGCACGCTCTCCAATTTCGCGGCGGGTGTCATGCTGCTCGCCTTCAGGCCGTTCAAAGTCGGTGATTTCGTCAAAATTTCCGGTGAAATGGGAACGATCCATGAAATCGAGCTTTTTGTCACCAAGATGAATACGCCCGACAACAGACGGATCATCCTGCCGAATGCGGGGATATTCGGCAGTACCATCGAAAATATCACACATAATCCCATTCGGCGTGTGAATGTCAGTGTCGGTACGGAATATACGGCCGACCTTGATCGGGTGCGGGAAGTGCTGCATCAGGCGATCAAGAAGGTCGACGGCCAGGTTCCTGACAATCCGCCGCAGGTTATTCTGCTCGAACTGGGTAGTTCATCAATCAACTGGGGAGTGCGCATCTGGGTGCCGACAGGCGACTACTGGACCAAGCTGGATGAACTGACCCGGGCGGTCAAGATGTCACTGGATGAAGCCCGACTCGGCATTCCCTTCCCGCAACTCGATGTTCATCTGGATAAATCCGTTGCATCATGATGACCCGGCGGCTGTCATACGTGTGATGCGGCGGATCATGTTGAGAATGTGTATTAATGTTAAGCGATTATACCCCCGCGAAAATACTTTCAGACAAAATCGGCTTCACCCGTTTGGGTATTCAATCGTGAATGTCATCTGATTCCGAAGTCTGTGACGGCGGAGGTTGTTCAATTCGCCAGGCGAGGGCATAGTCCCAGGTCATTTGGGTACGGATTTCTTCAGGAATGTTTTCGCCGAAGTTCAAGGTAACATCAATACGGTATCGGCCGTAGTCAAGCTGCGGCAGGTGGATGTGCTCGACGTTATCGATCTGGCTGTTGCTTTCGGCGATGACAGTTTCCCTGCCGGTGTCGTCAATATGGACAACGGCGAGGTCGAAATTCGTCATCAGCGTTGCCGCCAGCCAGGCGAGTTGGTCGGGTTGGTTGTCTTGGCAGAGTATCGCGTATCGCCCGTCGATACGCCGGTGCCATGTGAGGATCATGGAGACTTCACCGAGTGGCTGTGATGTTTCGAAGTGGTAAGCATGTCGGCCGAGTGGTGGCAGGCTGTTGAAGTCCCAGCCATATCGGCTGGTTAATCGTCCCGGCGTTTGCGGCCCCTGGCAGAGTATCTTCAGGCTGTTGTCGATATTCACCAGACCCGCGCCCAGATGTTCATCCAGCGGCTTGCCGGGCAGCGTCTGCCATAAATCCTGTTTTTCCGCTCCGGCCATCAAGACGGCCTTGATGGTCTGCGGTTTGCCCGCGATTCTTGATGATTGGAGTGGCGACGGGCCGTCGTCACGGCTGGAATTACCTTCTGCAGGTACTTCGTCGGTGGTATATCGGCTGTCCTGCTGATCGGCGTGTTCCAGCAGCATGGCGGCGCATGCGGATACGACGGGTGTGGCGTAGCTGGTCAGCTTGCCGGGTCCGACGATGTCGGGTTTGCACCGGCCGGGGATTTCCGTCACGGTGAATCCGCCGGAACTGTTGCCGTCGGAAACGCCCACGGCGATCGTGTTGTATGCACCGGCGAGTAGCGCCGGTACAGTAGCATTACGACCGTTATTGACGCCCACACACATGACGATTTCATGGGTATCGATCACGTAATCGATCCGTTTCAATGCCTGGTCGGCAAAGGCACTGGGCATACTGATCCAGGAATGATTGAACAGGCGGATGTTGTCAGCGTCTGAAGGGGCCAGATTCGTGCCGGTTTTCAGGTAACCATCTGACAGCCAGTTCTGTGAACTGAAGAAATGCACCGTGTTAATACCCGGGGCCAGCCCTGAAAAGCCATATATAATGCTCGCAGTCATTTCGGTATGATCGAACAACTGTGACGGCCCGCTGTGCGGTATGAAAATCATTTCCTGGTATTTCGATGATTGCACGTTGGGCAGGTATCGACCGTCGCCGCCTTCGACGTGGCCCATGACAATTCCCTTACCACTGGGCATGTTCCTGCCGAGTCGTTGTTTGGTCGCTTCATATCCGATCAGCTCCCGGACACTCGGTTTCGGTTGATTGTCACCCTGTGCTTCTGTCGTATCCGGTTCGGAAGTTGTTGCGTCATCATGCTGGGCAAGAACGGCAAGGGGATCCGTCTGCCAGGCAATTGTGAAAAAGGCAAGAAAGGCGACGATCAATAAAAAACTGTACCGCCAGTGCTTCATAGATGTCTGTATCGGCGAAGCCGTGCCAGATGGTTTGCTATTGCGAATTGGTTTTATTGGACGTCGGATGATAATCATCTTACGCTTTTACATCCGTCACAGTTCAAAATGCCGGGGCGTCTGGTATTCCACTTTTTCCGGTGGGATAAAACCCATTGTTGAACATTGACGTTGACGCGATTGATCAATTCCGGGGGCATGGACTCATCATCATGAAAGATGACTTATAATGGCCGTACGGCGGAAATGATCGGAGTGACAACACAGTAGACAGGAATTTCACCTTGCTCGAAGCGGATTATCTGGTAGTAGGCAGCGGCCTGACGGGGAGTGTCATTGCGCGTCTTCTGGCTGATGCCGGCCGTGAGGTTGTTGTTGTCGATCGCCGGTCACACGCAGGCGGCAATGTTCATGATCATACCCATCCCAGTGGTATACGCATCCACACATACGGCCCGCACTATTTCCGTACTTCGTCTGATCGGATATGGGAGTTCGTACAGCGGTTCGGTACGTTCTACCAATACGAAGCGTGTCTGAAGTCGCTGGTTGACGGCGAGTATGAGAACTGGCCCATAGCGGCGAGCTATATCGCAAGGCATATCGGAACCGGTTGGAAGCCCGAGTTCACCGGTACGCCGGCTGATTTTGAGCAGGCGGCGTTATCCTTGATGCCGCGACTTATCTACGACCGGTTCGTGAAGGAATACAACGAGAAGCAGTGGGGTGTTCCTGCTGTCACACTGTCGGCCGATTTATGCAAACGTTTCGATGTGCGCCAGGATGACGAACCCAGATTGACGCCGAAGGCAAAGTACCAGGGTATCCCGCAACAGGGATACGCATCGCTGATGCAGAACATGTTGCTGGGGATTCCACTGATCCTTCATTTCGATTATCTCACCATGAAAGATCATGTCCGCTTTCGCCGGTCACTTATTTTTACCGGTCCGATCGATGAATACTTCGATTACCGGTTCGGCAGGCTGGTGTATCGCGGGCAGCAGCGAGAGCATCGTTACCTGGCGGATTGTCGTTATGATCAGCCGTGCGGGCAGGTGAATAATCCCATGCATGCGGGTGGCCCGCATATTCGGACTCTCGAGTGGAAGCACATGATGGAAAAAGCCTATGCGGATCGGATCACAGGAACGGTACTGACGACGGAAGTGCCCTTTACGCCCGAGGATCCGGCGTCGTATGAATACCCTTTTCCTGATCAGGTCAATGCCGATCTGTATCAGCGCTATCGTCGGTGTGCGGATGAACTGAAGCAAGTCCTGATCTGCGGCCGGTTGGGTGAATACCGGTATTACGACATGGATCAGGCCATTGGACGCGCGATGATGCTTGCCGAAAAACTGCTTGAGAATTGAATTTCAGAACGACAGCCTGCGTTAGAATGACGATGAATACCTTCCATTCATGTCCGGTCAGTGTGGTGATGCCGACGTACAAGCGGCCGCGGATGCTCCGGCGGGCGGTTGACAGTGTGCTGCGCCAGACGTTCACCGATTGGGAACTGGTCATCAGTGATGATGAAGATCCGCCGGGTGAAGCATGGCGGTATCTTGAATCGCTTTCATCCGGCGATTCGCGAATCCGCATATACCGCAATCCAGGGGCGCATGGCCAGATCGGCAATAATAATTTCGTACTCAGCCAGGCGAAGGGTCGATGGATCAAGCCTCTGTATGATGATGATGCCATGAAGCCCGGTTGCCTGGATCGCTTCGTGCAGATTGTAGAGGGGCTTGACCATGTCTCACTTGTCTGTTGTCTGGCGGATAATTATGTGAATGACAGGCTTGCGAAACCCGCCAGGCGGGGGCGGTTGAAACAGGTGGAACGGCTCGATACCACCGCCGCCATGGAGGCAACCTACCTGCAGGAAATCGAAATCGGCACCCCTGTTCAGTGCCTTTTCCCTGCCGCCATGATCCATGACCACAGGATTCTCTGGACGGATCCGGGCGACATGCATTCCGGTTTCGATACGTGGTGGTTGTACCGGATCATGGCGAAAGGCGACCTGCTGCTTATCAATGAACCCTTGGTGGATCAGCACTGGGGGCATGAGACGGGTACGCTGGAGATGCAGAATCATCCGGAGCGGCTGGACGCTGATATCATCCGACTTCATGAACTGCTTCGCGCACTCATACCATCGGGCAGAAAGCTTCCGCCTCCGTGCGTGACGCGACAACAGATCTACCTGATGCGAGCGGTCCTCCGGCTGCGAGATCGCCGGTGGTGTGATGTGTTGAAGCTGATCAGTCGTTGTCCCGATCCGCGGGCATGGTGGCTGGCGTTTCGGTGGCTGATGAACAAGTCATGCCCCGGCCGGATGATCCGTGTCCGCCGGCAGGTTATCCATCCAGCGATTCGTTGACCAGTTGCAGTTCGTAGCAGGCGTGTATGAATGACGACGCCGACCACGCCTGGTAACGTTTGCCCAGTACCCGGCCGGTCCGGCCGTGTGCCCATTCGTTGAATTCCCATTCATCACGCATTCCCTGCTGGTTGAGTTTCGCCAGTCTGACCAGTTCGCGGCAGGCGACAGCATGCTGGCCGAGACGGTGTATGGTCCGGCACCACATACCGCCGATGAACGGCCATATACCGCCGTTGTGGTAATGATGGGGCAGGTTGAGCAGATTTACCGTGTAATACGGCCGCCAGTCCGGATCGCCCGCCTGGACGACCGGATAGAGATTCGCTACCGGGTACGGTTCGTTCACGCCACAGCCCCACATGAACGCGAAAACCCGCCGGGCTTTGTCGACGTCCATCAGACCCATGAGAAAGGCGATGATATTCCCGTAGACATCGCATCGCCAGTTGAAGTTGAACGGCGTCACTTCCGCAAGCAGGTACCGCGCTTCACCGAGCGAATACTGCCGGTCGGCAAAGGTGGTGGGGTGTTCAGTTGTTCCGTGGTCGTGTGACGGCCAGAACCTGTGCATGACCCGGCGTTGAATATGTTGTGCCCACTTGTGATAGTCAGCGGCTTTGACCTGTTCGCCGATCATTTCGAGAATGCGTGCGTAACAGATATGAGCGCGGAACCACAGCACTTCGTCATAAAGCACGTTGTAACTTCGGCCGAAAAGATCCGTCCAATCCGAAGCCTCGGGTATTTCGAGCAGGCCGTCGTTGTTCGAATCGTGAGCGCTGACCCAGTTCATGGCACGTTGCAGTTCACCGGCGTACTGGTGGAGAATATCGGTATCGCCCGTATAAGCCGCCCACTGCTGCATGGCGATGATCAGCCACAGATTCGAATCAATAGCACAGATGCCGCCGACGCCGGAATAATCAGGCTGACGCGTGGCGATGCGGACATTGGCCGGCAACTGACCGGCGGGTGATATATTCGTAATGAGTGTCTCGAGTGTCATCCGCTGGCATTGCCGGATAGCGGGGTCATCAAGTCGCAGTGTTCCGATGATGGTAATGGCACCGTCGCGTGACCAGACACTGTTGTAGTTCTCATCGGTGCCGAGGACTTCATTATCCTCAATGGACGCGGCGGAGAACCCGACGCTTGTGATATTGCGGCGTATGGTTTCAACCGCTTTATCGAAGGCCAGGCCGATGAACTGCCGGTCTTCGAGGTTGAGCGTGGTGAATGCATCCGGATCGAACAGCATTTTCAGATCACGGTCGGCCTCGGGTCCCGTCAGCGGTGTCGACAGCATCGGTGCCTTGTCAATCACGCCGTAATACTCGAGGCCTTCGGCTACGCCTTCACTCATCACCCGGTTGCATCGATACGCATTCAGGGCGACGACCGCCTCGAACAGTTCCGGCTTGGCGTTTTCCACGATGAAGCTCTTCACATGATCGAGGAAATAAACGCTTGCATCGTTCATGGCACTGCCGGTGACCAGAACCGCTTCGACAGGAATATCGAGTTTCTGAGAGAGCCATTTGAGTGCTAACGCCTTGTTCGTTCTCGCAGGTATGACATCCAGGTTGATCGCATCCGAGTAGACCACTGTCATGAGCATGCCGGCGCTTTTCAACCGTTCACGGACATAGTGGATGGTATCGAGTGTGGCATTCGGCAGGTACCAGCTTGCCTTGTAGGGATTCTGGTGATTCGACGGCTGATATTCGACGCCGGGCAGTTCGTTTACGATCTGCCTGATCTTGTCCAGATCCCAGCCTTGTCTCAGCCGCCGTTCATAATGGCGCAGATATTTACCGGTTCGCGTATCGAATAGCTGTGTGCCGACGCCCCCGATGATATAGTCCGGCATGGGGAGCTGGTTCGAGTCAATGATCTGCCGGATGTCGTCGAGGAGCCTGCCGCTGTTATAAACCAGCAGAGGCCGGCGTGATTCGTCAATGGATTGCCAGGTATCACGAAAATGATGGCTGGCACCAGGACTGCCGATCAGTGTACTGTCAAGATTGGATGAAAACAGCCTGATAGCCATTAATAACGATAACCTCCGGTGATACGCGATGCCATGGACAACAATTGTCCCGCAGGTAATCAAGAGTATTTTATATGCCGGGCAGGTTCTTGACGAATCGGCGGGTTATATCGATAGATCATGTATGCCGTTTCAGGCGTAATACGGCCTGGGCCAGATTTCTCGATCGGATGGGAGTGGCATATTCATGACAGAACGGCGAAGCATGATGCCGTGAATCCCCGTGATTCCTTGTACGGCTGGTAAGCATAAGAACAGGTGTTTTCGGCAAGGACCGATCGAGTTCGGCAAGGACGGGCAGTATGGTATCGAATCGCGTATCCGTTGCATCGATCACCATGATCATACTGTCGGACAGATGCGCCGGTACAATCACGCAGTCACGGAGATCAAGGGTATGGAGAATCGAAGCGCCGGCCGCTTCAAGAGCAGCTTGATAGGGATTCCATCTGCCGGTATCAGACGTCAGGAATGTTATGGCGATATCATGAAGTGGTTGATAAGGTCCTTCATGGATATGGACTCCCGGTGGCAGTCGCCGTTGAAAATCCTTGTTGAGCCGGTCCAGAAGACGTGTGATTTCACCTTCTCGCTCAAATGCCAGTTTTTCGATCAACGCAGAGGCATGGTTCAATTCCGAACTGGGTGATCCTGCCAGGCCGCAGGCTTTGACGATCTGATCACAACCATGGATGAGATCGGCCAGTTTGCGATCGGATTCACGCAGTTTATTCCGCTGCGCCTCGACGTGTTCATGCGTTTCACAGATTTCCATGATGATCGCCGGGATATTCAGTTTCCGGCAATGCTCGTATCCAAGCTGCTTGTGATTCAGACCAAGCAGAAGGGATTCCACGAAGACGGTACTGACAATCGTGTTTCTTGCCAGATCATAAGTCGCCAATGCGGTTTTGCCTGTGGGACAGGCAAGCAGCAGTAGCCGCCCGAGGTCATGAAGCAGACCTGCGGCGGCGGCGATGCCCGGTTCGATATCCATCGCGGGGCTTAACATGGCTGCGATCTGTGACACGGCCATACTGTGACGATGGCAGGTACACAACCACGGCTGAAGTTCCTCCTGCGGGTGAATCGACGCCTCACGCAATCGATTCAGAACCTGTTGTATTGCAGAAGAATTCAGTTCACTGATCAGGGTGTACGGGTTTGCCGGTACCTGTTTCAACAGGCACGATGCATGCTGGTAGAGCATGGCAAGTAGTGCGGGATCTTCAAGGACAAGCGACGTGACGGAATCCGCATTGAACCGGTTTCCCCTCAGTTGACATTCGACTTCATCAATGATTCTCGGAGTTGGGGTGGGCAGGTCGAATTCATAGAGCAGTTTGACGATGTGATCCGGTTGAGGTAGGCCGATATCCTTGATCTGCCTGGCCACACGAGCCGCGGTGGGAATGGTCGTTACATCAAACAAGATATCCGCCCTATGTAAACATCCTGTTTCCGTTGTTTTGCCGATTTCAGATGATCGATGCTCGTAAGTTACCGGTCCTTGCATCGGAAGGTATTGGATCACCTTCTTCAAGGCATACGCTGCCCCCCTCTCTGATCGGCGAGCATGGGGGTTTACTTTATTGTCGAGCTCTCGGGTGTGTTATCGATCGGCGGGGCGGGAAATACAAACGCGAGGGAACAGGGTAGACAGGGTATAAATCAAAAAACGGTACAAGTCAACGGCTGAATACGTCGATTTCCGTAAGGGGATCGTCTGTCATGACGATGGCGCCAGGGTAACCGGTGCCGTCATTAAACAGCCGGGACTGACTATGGCTGCTTCGAACGACATACCGACAATCAATGCCGCATGGACCGAGCAGCAGTTGACACGGAATCTGAACCGGGTTCTGAGTCCGACGGTGTGTTACAAAATGTTGGCCGCGCTGAGGAAGCCGGATAAGGGGTTCTCGGATATTGCGAAGATTCTGGAGGGCGACCCCTATATTTCCGCCAAGGTCGTTACCATGGCGAATCTCAGTCGCCGACCTGGCGATCCCATGATTCATAACCTCGAACGGGCAATCCAGGTACTCGGGCTGCGACACGTCGAGTCGCTTGTTCTGAGTGTCATGCTGATGGGGCCGCTGATCGTCAATGACGCCAATCTGCCGAGGCGGAAGGATCTGTGGCGATGGATATTCGGTTGTTCCGCAGCAGGTGATTGGCTGGATGAGGCTTTACAGGAGAGTCCGAAACCGTCTGAGCGAGGGCAGCTCATGCTCGGTAGCCTTATGATGGGATTGGGATGCCTGATTCTGTATGCCGGGCTCGGCCGGATTTACGGCAAACAATTGGGCGCTTCGCTGAGGCCGGTACTCCTGATCAATCGTGAACATAAACTTTTCGGGGTGAATCACCATGAGGTTACAGTCTGGGCGCTCAATGCCATCAAAAGTCCGCCTGAATTGAAACTGCTTGCCCAGGCGATGGTCGATCAGAACGACGAGTTGCTTGTACTCAAGGCCCGTGCGGTCGAGATGTTGGGTGCCAGAGTCACGGGATTCGAGTCAGCCCGGGCCGAGGCCTGGCTGGTCGATGCTCTGCCGAAACTCGGTTTGCCTTCCGAACTCATGTTGCAGCGGTCACTGGTACCCTTACGTGAAAAAGTCCGTCAGATGGCCAGAATATTCGAAGCGGACCTTGGTGACTGGCAGCAGAATCAGAACGACCGACAGGAGGCCATGATAGCCGCCGCCGCCGCGTTGGACAGCCTGCTGATTGATAATCTGACCGTCTCCGGCGAGAGAGAACCTGAGCTGGATCCGCGTGATCCGTCAATATCGCTCAGTTCCGAATAACTGTTGTCAGGCATATAAATCCTTGCCCATAGCCTTACTAGAACGTTTTCACTTCTTGATGGGCGATCTGCCTGCCACGATCGGTTTCTGAAAAAACGATTGTGTCAGCGAGGTACCACTGCCAGGCTCGAGGATTGTTACTCTTGACGATGGTGGCTGAAAGCGATACTGTCGAATTGTCGCTGATCTGACGATTGCACCACTGACCGCAGGAGAGATACCATGAAACGCAGTATCCATTCGATTCTGACTCGATCGGGTTGTGTGGTTGGTATGATCGTGTTGCTTGTCCTGACGGGGTATCTGCCAGCTCAGGATGTTCCGTTTACCGGTGTGGTGGTAGAAGAAAAGGTTCCGGTCCGTGCAGGTGCCGGCCGTGCCTACTATATCGTCGGTGAATTGAAGAAAGGCGATGTGGTCCAGGTCGAGGATGTCCTCTTCGGCTGGAATAAGATCGTCTGTCCCCCGGGTGTCTACAGTTACATTTCCAAAGCGTTCGTTAACGCGAAGGGTGACGGGCGAACGGGTGTGGTCAGCAGTGACGCCGTCGAGGTAAAAGCCGGCAGTATCAACGGACCCGGGCAGAGTTACCGCGGCCAGTTGACACTCGATAAAGGCGATATGGTCGAGATCATCGGTCAGGATGGCAGTTACTATAAAATCGTGCCGCCTTCAAACGCTTATGTCTTTATCCGGCCGGGCTCCGTGCGACGTGATGAGTCGCTCCAGCAGAAACCGACTGAAACGCAACCACAACCTGTTGTCCCCACGCCTGAGACGGTGATCGAACGCGAGCCCGAACCTGAGCCGGTTGCGGAACCTGTGCCGGTTCCCGAAGCGGTAACGACGGCCGGAAAAGCTGATGATGATTCACGTGTTACGGCTCAGAAGCCGCCGGTCGAGGAGTATGTCATTGAAGACGAACCGCTCCCTCAGGAACCTCAGTCTGCCGATGCGGCCGAAGAGGCCGAGCGTACCACCCGACAGGCAGATGAAAAGATGGATGTCGAGCCTGAAAAGCTGGCGGACGATGAAGACCCCGCGGTGGTTGTATCCGATCAGGTGATTGAGGAAACGGTTGTAACGCATCCGGTTGTCGAGGAGCAGGCCACTGAGCCGCAGGTGGCGTACAGCGAACCGGTTGTAGTCGTGCTCGATGGGGGCAAGGGTGTCGAGTTTGTGTCAGTAGCTGATTCCGAGGCGCTGCAGGAGCTGGAAAAGAAGACGCTGCCGCTACTCGAGCTGCCGCTGGACCGCCAGCCGCTGGATGACATGATCGCATCGTATGAACAGATCAAGACACGCGACGACCTGAGTTCGGTAGACCGCCAGATTGTCCAGATGCGGATTGCAGCGATGAAGCATAACATGGAACTCGCCAGGGCGTTGAAGCGACTCGAGAGCCGTGCGGAAAAGGAACAGCCTTCGCCCCTCGAAGAGATCGAGACGCCCCGGGTTTCCTTCGATGCAGTCGGGCGCCTGCTGGCGAGTAGTGTTTATAACGGCGAAAGTCTGCCCCGTATGTTCCGGCTGGTTGATGCCGCCGGCAAGCGGACCATCGCCTACATCAAGCCTGGTGATCCGGTTGACACCGTGAAGATGCTCGGTCGACTCGTCGGTGTCGTCGGTTCGCAGCAGTACGACCCGGCGCTGAAACTTCAGGTTTTCGAGATCGAGAAAATCAAGGTGCTTTCGATCAACGAATGAGCAAGGTTGACCGGTCGTTCCTTCAAAGTCATGCCCCAGGCCGTACCGGTCGTGGCACCGGCTCAATTGTGTTTAGGCGATTCCGACCGGCCATTACAGGTCATTTCTATTCCTGATCAATCCCGGTTGCCAGTGTTGCAGGGATGTATTATGCAACCCGGTATTTAAACAAAAGCCCTGCCAGCATTTTAAGAAAAGGGGCGGCCTGACAACTTGAGTGTACCAAACGATTTATTTGCATTTTTAAGGGGTCGTGTTGGTATAGACGCGATTTCCTGTCCCAGACGGTACTGATTTTCAGTGACTTGGATAAATAAGGTCCGCGGTGCTTATCGACCGTCACTACTCCGCCGATGTGCCCATTAGGAAGGTCGCAGTCACGCGGCCTGACTTCAGTAAGGAGTTTCAAGTTGTCCAGAGGTATTCGGATTGGTGAGATTCTTGTTGAACAGGGGATTCTATCACCCCAGCAGGCTTCTGAAATCGTGCAGGCGCAGAAAAAGCTGCATCTGCCGTTCGGGCTGCTCGCTGAGCGCATGTTCGAGGTCACGCTCGAGAGCGTTGAGAATGCATGGATCGAGCAGTATCACCGGTTCACCGGCACGATCGATCTGGGTCAGCAGCAGTTCGATGAAGCGGCCCTGAGACTGATCAATCGCCGGCAGGCATGGCAGTTCGAAATGGTGCCGATCTGCTTCGAGCAGACGGGCGAATTACTTATGGCAGCCAGCCGCAAACGCCTGGCACGTGCGGTGACGTATGCAACGAACCGGCTGGATCATGTCGTCTATTTCCGCGTGGCCGAATCGGATCAACTCAAGGAATTCCTGCAGAAATACTATCCGATGCCCGAAGTGTCACAGGTGATTTTCGACAAGGCAAGGCAATTGAAAGAATCGGCATGAGCTACAGTTTCACGGATAAATGAACGATACAAAATAAGGCACGCATCAGTGATCGCAGGGGGAAATGATTCCGGGATATTTCGGTTTGGGGCGTAGGGGAGAAAGAACCGTCCAACTGGCAGTTATCTGCTGACAGGACGAAAACTCCGTCGTCAGGACGGAGTTTTTTTACAGGCTCGCTTTTCGAATGCAGTAAAAAAGAACGCCCAGGCGTATCCCTGGGCGATCTTGTGTCGGCGTCTCTGTCTACAGGTTTCGAATGATTGGTCGGCCGACGGTTGCTGGTACCGTCACCTGAATCAATCAGGTCACGTATCGGGCCATGGTGGATCAGTACACAATGGCGACGGCGTCTTCAATGGCCTCGATGACCTGCCGGACGTGGAACGGCTTCTTGAGATAGCCGTCGAATCCGTTCTGGAGCAGGTGCTGGGCCTGGCCGTCGGTCAGCTTGCCGCTCATGGCAATGATCTTGGTCAACTGCAGATCGGGATTGGAGCGGATGAGTTTGAGCACATCCTCGCCGCGTAAGTCGCCTAGGTGCATGTCGATCAGCATGACATGTGGCCTGTACTTTTCACATTCGACCCCTGATGCGAATCCACTGTGTGCCACATGCACTTCGTAGTTCGCCTGCTCGGAGAGTACTTTTTCCAGTACTTCAACGATTTCCGATTCGTCGTCGACAATAAGCACCCGTGTCTTTCCGGACTGGAGTCCGTCCAGGGGAATATTGTGCGCCTTCATGAACCGGATCAGCGAACTGAGCGGTATGCGACGGTCCTTGGAACCCGGGATTCTGTAACCTCGCAGTTGGCCGGAATCAAACCATTTGCTGACAGTCCGCGGTGCGACGTTACAGATCTTAGCGACTTCCCCCGTTGTCAAAATGTCCTTTTGCTTTGGCATACGCGGAAAACCTTTCTCCACCAGTCTCCACTTGAAACCCACTCCAGCGGCGGTTGGAATTGATGCAACTGCCAGATATTTCATCGGCAAGCGGCGTAAGGTGATTAACCGTTATACATGGAAAAAGCGCATGGATTGGCATGAACGCCAGAACTGCACCACGGTTTGGCAGGATGCAGCTTGCATGGGCAGGACGCCCGATCGGATTGACTGCGTATCCGGCCGTTATAGACCCTATAACCGCTACAGACTGACGGTTTTCAGGTCGCCGGATACTCGCGGCCACCAGGATAACTGATTCGGCCGATATCCTGCTGTCACATCAATGAACTCAGTGGAAATGAAAAATTCCGCTTATGGGACGAAAATCGCGGAGAAATGTCGGCGTGGAGATGGGTATCCTCAACAATGAAGCAATTACGCAATGAAACAGTCCGGCAATGAAGCGGGAAAGTTGTTGGCGGTAGACTGCTGGCTGAGGAGATGGCAAAGGCGGGGATACGGTGGCAGGGAATGGGCGGAAAGACTACACTCAGGGAAATGTTGAAAGCGATTGTTTTTGATTTCGATGGCGTGATTGTCGATTCCGAGCCTCTGCATTACAAGGCATTTGTGATGGTGGGCGAGCGGATCGGATTCAAATTCAATTACGAGCGATACTTGGATGATTTTATCGGGCTGGACGATCGCGATGCCTTTCGTACTATTCTGAATGAACTTGGCGAGCAGGCGACGTCACAATCGTTGTCGAACCGTGTGGCGGAGCTGTGCCGGGTGAAGCAGGAGGTGTTCGAGCAGCTCATCAGTGAAGGCGCCGCCGCGGTGATCGGTTCACTTGCATTCATTGAAGAAGCGTTCAGCCGGATGCCGCTTGCCATTGCCAGTGGCGCCACTACACGTGATATTCAACTGATGCTCGGGCAACTCGGATGCAGTCATCGCTTTGATGTGATTGTTTCCGCCGATGACGTCGAACGCTCGAAGCCTGATCCATCAAGTTACCGGCTGGCGTGGCGGAAGCTTTCCGATGCTCACCCCGAGATTGCTCTGAAACCGGGCGATTGCCTGGCGATCGAAGATACCGCTGCCGGTATACAATCCGCTCGTGATGCGGGACTGGTGACGCTTGGCATTACCACCACCGGCCCGGCCGATCGACTCCGCCGTGCTCATCGTGTCATTGATAACCTCGACGGGTTGACGATGGACCAACTTCACCAATGGTTTGATTGAAAAGGGGTAGCTTGAAGAAACTCAAGGCCTGATAATCATGCCGCCGCGGCGCTCGGGCCGGGGATCGCTCTTACCACGCAGAGTTGTTCTTTTTTGAGTTGTGACAGATCGATCGGATTGCCGGTGGGCCGGCCGTCTTCCCCGATCTGCTGGACGACAGGACGGTCGACCTGTTTCGGGTTCGCTTCCAAAACAGTGGCGTTTTTGCCTGTCGAGAGCTTGACGAACGAGCCCACGGGAAACAGACCCGCTGCCATGATCAGTGCCCGGACCGCCGGCGGCCAGAAGTAACGCTCCGAAGCGCTTCGCAACGTTTCTTCCATGGCAAGGTAGGGCAGTTTCGGCTTGCGGTAGTGGCGGGGTTCCGTAATGGCGGCGTAGGTGTCGGTGACGGCCAGGACGCGGGCGTAATCGCTGATCTGTTCGCCACGCAGGTTACGCGGATAACCAGTTCCGTTTTCACGTTCATGATGCTGGACGGCCGCGAGCTTGACGATGGTCGGTACGTTCTCGATCGATTCCATCATGGACAGCGAAAACAGCGGATGACGCTGGACGCGTGAACGATCGTATTCAGTCAGCTTGTCGGCGCCGGTCCGGATGCGGTGCGGGACCAGTAGCATGCCAAGGTCGTACAGCATGGCGATCTGGCCGACTGTTTTCACATCCGCCTGCGACCATCTCAGGTTCGCCGCCGTGGCCATCGCCAGGATGGTTACGGTATAGATGTGATCGGGCAGGTAATCTTCTCGTCTCGGGCATAAGAGTGCGAGCTGCGCGAATTTCGTAGGGAATCGGCCGAGGATCGTGCACAGGTCATCCACCGCTCTCGAGAAATGTTTGATAGTCAGGTGAAGACCCGCTTCGACTTCCGCGTAGATAATGCGGAGTGTGTCCACGGCCTTGTTCCGCTGGCGTGTCAGTTCATCGAGCGACGGCCATTCGTGCATACCGTCGTTATGGATCCAACTGTTGTCCGTTACTGGTGGGACTCGCATGTTGAGTGATCTGGTTTCACGTTCCAGTTCGACGATGAGGATATCCGCCAGCGAGATCCGCTTCTTGCGTGCCGTGGCACTGTCGTTCTTCGACAAAAACGCCGCCCCGCAGGCTGCCAGCGCATCAATATGGTGCTGTTCGATTTCCTGGCCGGGCTCGACGAGTATCTGGCCGGTGGCGGTAATGATTCCTTCATCGGCGACCTGGCCGACAGAGAGGCTGGACTTATCGAACTGTGTGACGACGCCTTCCGATTCAAGGTCCTTCAGGCTGCCGGCGAGCATGACTTTGTCGTTGCCGCTGCGATGCAGTGCCTGAATATGCTCTTCGGTAATCGGCAGGCCGGCGGAAAGCAGCTTCTGGCCGTTATCGAGGAACAGGTGATGCGGGAATACCTGTCCTGGCTTCATCTGGTTGACGGAGATGAACTGCATGATTTCTGCCCGCTCCCTCGTGGCGACCGGGCACACCGGCGAGGACGTTGCCGGATGCGGCCCCACAATGAGTCGATCGGCAGTTACCCGGTAATGCTTAAGATGACTTGCGTTTATAACAGTCAAAACCACGCCGGGTCCCTGCTGGCCGTAATTTGCGTTAAAATGTGGCTCTCAATGGATATGGAAGCTGTTTCCGGTGAATTGGAGGATGTTATATGGACGTTGCGCCCCTTATGTTGAGTGTCAGTGGTATGCGGGGGCTGGTCGGCCAGTCGCTGACGCCGGTGGTTGTCTGCCGGTACAGTGCGTCATTCGGCACCTGGCTGGGTGAACAGTGCGGGTCCGGTAATACGGCCCCCTTGGTGGTTGTCGGCCGGGACTCGAGGCCGTCGGGTGATATGATCGAGCATGCGGTGATCGCAGGACTGATCGCCTCCGGATGCCGCGTTGTCCGGCTGGGGATTGTCAGTACGCCAGGGGTCGCAGTGATGATCGGGAAGCTCGAAGCGGCGGGGGGGATGGTCATTACCGCCAGCCACAATCCGTTGCCGTGGAATGGTCTCAAACCGCTTCGCCATGACGGCGTGGCCCCGCCGACTGATGATGTCACAAAAATCATCCGGCTGTTCCGGGAGGATCAGCAGTCATATGCCGGTATCGATCAACTCCAGCCGGTGATCGCGGATGATACCGCTGCGGCATATCACTGCGATCGTGTCTGCGAGTATGTCGATGTCGACCTGATTCGACAGTCGGGCCTTCGCGTTGTAATCGACAGTGTTCACGGAGCAGGCGGGCCCGAGGCGCGGTTGCTGATGGACCAGTTGGGTGTCGAACTGGTGCATCTGCACGCTGAGACGACCGGCCGGTTCCCGCATAACCCGGAACCGGTCAGGGAGCATCTCACAGGGTTGTGTGACGCCGTGATCGAACACAAGGCCGATATCGGTTTCGCCCAGGACCCCGACGCGGACCGGCTGGCCGTGGTGGATGACCGCGGCATGTATATCGGTGAGGAATTCACCCTGGCGTTGTGTACGCTGCATACGCTCGGCGGCGGAATGGCGTTCGACCGGCGGCCCGAGGTCGTTGTGGCAAACCTGTCGACCAGCCGGATGGTGGATGATATCGCCGCCGGCTTCGGCGCACGGGTCGTTCGCACGCCGGTCGGTGAAGCGAACGTTGCGGCGGCCATGCGGGAGCATAGCGCACTGATCGGCGGGGAGGGCAATGGCGGGGTGATCTGGATGCCGCTCAGCCAGGTTCGTGACAGCCTCATCGGTATGGCGATACTGTTGCATATGCTGGCAGCCAGGAAAATGAAACTGAGCCAAATAGTCGATCAGATGACGCAGTACCATATCGTGAAACAGAAGATCGCGGCGAGCCGGGAACTGATTGAAATGATCCCCGCCAGAATGACCCGGTACTATCAATCCCAGCGTATCGATACACAGGACGGTGTTCGTGTCGACTGGGATGACTGCTGGGTCCACGTCAGGCCGAGTAATACCGAACCGATTATCCGTATCATCGCCGAGGCGCGTTCTCCCGAACGGGCGACGGAACTGGTGGACCAGGCCTGCCGGTTGCTCGAGACGGGGAATGTCAGCAGCGAAGTGTAATGCAGTGATTGGGCGGCGGGATCAGCCGGTCTATAATGCGGGATATGGTGGACAGCGAATCAGAGAAAAAGCATGCATCGATGAGCCATGTGTTTGCCGATCATTCCCGGGCATGGCGAGGACTCAAGTACGTGTATCCCGTGATCAGCAGGCGGGCGCACGGATTATCCATCGGGGTGAATCTGAATCCATGCCGAACGTGCAATTTCGATTGCGTCTACTGCTGCGTGGATCGAAGTGGCGGAGCCGCCGCCGAGACCTTGCGAGTCGATGTGCGTGTGCTGGAACAAGAACTGGCGATCGTGCTCGACCTGGTGGTCAGCGGTGACCTGTGGAAGCAGAAACCGTTCAGCGATGTGCAGCCGGATTATCGCGAGTTGCGCGATATCGCCTTTTCCGGTGACGGTGAGCCGACGCTCGTGCCGCAGTTCGATGATTGCGTTGCGGTCGCAGTGAAGCTGAAGGAACAATTCCTCCTCAAGGGCGTCAAGCTGGTTCTGATTACCAATGCGACCATGCTCGGCCGGCCGGGTGTTCGGCGGGGATTATCCCGGATGGATGCATCCGAGGGCGAAGTATGGGCGAAGCTGGATGCGGGGTCCGAATCGTATTACAGGCGGATCAATCGCAGTGATATCCCCCTGCGGAAGGTGCTCGATCATATCCTCGACTGCGGCCGGGCAAGGGATATTGTCATCCAGTCCATGTTCGTCAGGTTGAAGGAGGAAAAGATGCCCGACGAGGAATTCAATACATACCTGGATCGCCTGATCGAACTGCGCCATGCCGGCTGCCGGATCAAAACGGTTCAGCTCTATACCATCGCCCGGCCGGTCCATCATCCCGACGTTACACCGCTCAGTAGCAACGAACTGGAAACGTTCGCCGATCATTTCCGCCGGCGAATGCCTGACCTGCCGGTGCATGTCTACCACGGTGTCAACAGTGATTCAAATTGTTCCGGATCCTGATGATGGTGTGATGGATTATATTTCAGATATCAGACATTTGCTGACGAACTGTTTCCCGGCGACGGAGGGTTGTTATAATGAAGGACTGGCGTTTATGAGGCGAAAGGGGAAACGGTTTGTTTGCGATCAAGCGGAAAGAACCGGTTAATAGTGGTTTACGACGTGCGTCGATTGAACGTATCGAACGGTCGATCGATCTGTTGAATGACGTGTCGGAAGAACCTGTTCGCGCTGTGCATCAGTCGCGTGTGAATATGAAGCGGCTGCGTGCGGTACTTCGCATGATCAGGCCGGTGGTCGGTGACGAGGTATACAAACGTGAGAACCGCTGTTTCAGGAACGTCTCCCGCCAGTTGTCAGGTCTTCGCGATGCGACGGTGATGTTGCAGACTTTTGATGTGCTGTTGCGTGACCGGGACGAGCAGCCGGACGCTGAAGCGATTCAGGCGATTCGCGCGGGAATGGAGCATGATTTATGTGCCGCGGCCGTCCAGTCGGAACCCGAGCCGCAGGTCGATCAACACGCACACCGTCGGACAGTGGTCTTTCGCATCCTGGCCGACCTGGCCGAGGCCCGTATCCGGGCGCAATACTGGCCCATTCCGGATGACGATTTCAAAGTATTGGCAGGCGGTTTGCGAACCACGTATCAGGAAGCGAGGCGTCTGGCGGGAAAGGCCGCACGTTCGAACGGGTCCAGGATATGTCATGAATGGCGCAAGCAGGCCAAGTACCTGTTGTATCAGACCCGGCTGCTGGTAAAAACATGGCCGGCGATGATCAAGGCGTATCGCGAGTCCCTTGATGAGCTTGCCGATTGTCTGGGCGAACATCATGATCTGACGCTGCTTCGCCGGCAGATCAACAGCCGCGATGATTCCGAAGTCCATCAGGAAGCCGTCGATCAGTTGAATGAGATCATCGAGAAACGGTTGGATAACCTGCTCTTACAGGCCCGGGTATTGGGGCGGCGATTGTTTGTCGAAAGCCCGTCGCAGTTTATCAACCGCATTGATGGTTACTGGCATGCCTGGCGGAATACGCGATAAAGAACATGGATCAACGGAACCGAATCGGCGGCTCGACGTTTTCGTCAAGTTCATGCAGGCGATGCAGCAGACGCTGCAACAGGCCGTCGTCGTCAAGGTCGCGGGAGATATTGACCACCGGCCGGCCGTGTTTCATCGGAGGGTCCTTTTCCGTTGGTTCCACCTGATTTCTCGCCATGCGCCTGGCAAGCTGCCTCAGCATTTCACATGATGTTGATGCCACCACTGGCCTGAGATGATCCATGCGTCGCTCCTTTCTGCGAGGGCTCACAGATCCTCACGAAACGAAATGTAACCCCCACTGGCTGAATTATACTCGACACAGGGCTGTATGATAAATAAATTTTATAGTAAAACGCATAAAGATGATAGAAGATTTCCAAATCTGTTGAGATTATAAGATTTTTAACCCGGATATTTCATGGTCAGGTATGAATCGTGCTCGAAACAGCCGTCGTGG
>CAYRND010000025.1:10184-31711 GCA_964425365.1 uncultured Phycisphaeraceae bacterium | reverse complement strand
CTAAAGGATTCGCCTGAAGGCGAGGGTTTTAAACCCATCGCAGGGACAATGAAAAGATGATGAAATATCCGGGCTAGCCAAACCTGAGCAGTGGATCAGTGAGCTTGAAGGATATACGGGTATTACGGGAATCGACCGCACGGTAATGAGTCGTAAGATCAACACATTTGACAAGGCCGTACCGGGATGTTCGGTGACGGGCTACATCAAGCCGGAGCCGCTGACCCTCGATGAACGACAGAAGTTACTGGACCATGCCGGTCCATTGCTGGAGCAGTTGGAGTATTCGACAGAAGCGATCGGAAGCGGAGTTCGGAGCAGTGCAGGGTCGCAAAGCGCTTCACGGCCTTGACCACCTGGTAAATGTTATAAGGTGTTGTATATCAGCGAATAATGCCATTCTACCTATGGGCGTGCAAAATCGAGACTATATTAACTGATTATTGAAATTCAAGATATTTTCAAAAAATGCCAATATGGATTGAAATAGTACTGTTTTAATACTAATTTAAATAGAGTTGAACTTGATCATGACAAACAACCCTGAGTTGTCTGAAGGGCCGAGTGAGAGTGAGGGTTGTGCAACAGCGTGCCGTCGATATTGAAAGGAAGCCAACGGATGTCATCATCTGAATCGATCGGGCAGTTCGAGCATCGTGCGTATCCATTTGGTTTTGTAACGGATATTGAGCAGGAATATGCCCCTCCTGGATTAAGTGAGGAGATCATCCGGTATATATCAGCGAAAAAGCGGGAGCCGCAGTGGATGCTTGACTGGCGGTTGAAGGCGTATGGTTATTGGTTATCGCAATCCGAGCCGCAGTGGCCGTATTTCGATTATGGTCCGATCGATTACGAATCGATCAGTTATTACGCAGCTCCGAAGCCCCGTCCGGGCAGTATGGATGAAGTGGATCCTGCGATTCTATCGATGTACGACCGTCTGGGTATACCATTGCATGAACGAGAACGTCTGTCGGGCGTGGCGGTGGATGCGGTATTCGATTCTGTATCGGTGATGACGACGTTCAAGGAGAAGCTGGCCGGTCATGGCGTGATATTCTGCTCGATCAGTGAAGCGATCAGCGACCACGGTGATCTTGTGCGGAGATATCTTGGTTCGGTGGTACCCTATTCAGACAATTATTTTGCCGCTTTGAATGCAGCGGTTTTCAGTGACGGTTCGTTTGCCTACATTCCGAAAGGCGTACGATGCCCGATGGAATTGAGTACGTACTTCCGGATCAATGCGCGGAATACGGGTCAGTTTGAGCGTACACTCATCATCGCGGAGGAGGGTGCGAGTGTGAGTTATCTTGAAGGCTGCACGGCCCCGATGCGTGACGAGCATCAGCTTCACGCTGCCGTGGTTGAGCTGGTAGCCATGGATGAAGCGTATATCAAGTATTCGACGATCCAGAACTGGTATCCCGGTGATGAGCAGGGCACGGGTGGTGTTTATAATTTCGTAACGAAGCGAGGCAAGTGCCGGGGTCGACGATCACGGATCAGTTGGAGCCAGGTCGAGACCGGTTCGGCGATTACCTGGAAATATCCGAGTTGCATACTTCTGGGCGACGAATCCATTGGCGAATTTTATTCTGTCGCGGTCACCAACGGCTGCCAGCAAGCGGATACCGGGACCAAGATGCTGCATATCGGCAGGAACACGCGAAGTACGGTCGTATCGAAGGGAATCAGTGCAGGAAACGGCCAGAACGTCTATCGCGGTCTGGTACGTGTGAATCAAGGCGCCCAAGGTGCGAGGAATTACACCCAGTGCGATTCCATGTTGATCGGCGACCAGTGTGGTGCCCATACGTTTCCGTATCTTGACATTCATCATCCGAGCGCACACGTCGAGCATGAAGCGACGACGACGAAGATCGGTGAAGATCAGATTTTCTATCTGCAGCAGCGTGGTATCAGTGAAGAGGACGCGGTATCGCTGATCGTGAACGGGTTCTGCAAGCAGGTATTAGCGAATCTGCCGCTGGAGTTCGCTGTCGAGGCGAATCGTCTTCTGAGCGTCAGCCTGGAGGGCAGTGTGGGTTGACATCACCTGTGTGCCGGATTGACAGATCAGATGGGCGTTTACCGGATAACAGGAAAGCATTGAATACATGAACAAACGGAACAAGGATGCACATGATGGCTATGCTTGAAATCAGCAATCTTCAGGTTCGTACAGGTGATCAGCCGATTCTTCGCGGCGTTGATCTATCAATAGGCAAGGGCGAGGTCCATTGCATTATGGGTCCGAACGGATCGGGTAAGAGTACGCTGGCGTCCGTCCTGGCGGGTCAGGAATCATATGAGATCACAGATGGGAACGTGACGTTTAACGGCCGTAACCTCCTGGCGATGGCACCCGAAGAACGAGCGCATGCCGGCCTGTTTCTGGCATTTCAGTATCCGGTGGAAATCCCGGGTCTGAGTGTGACGGAGTTTTTGAGATCGTCATTGAATGCCATCCGCAAATCGCGAGACGAACGTGAGTTCGAGCCACTTGAATTCATTCATTACGCGAAGGACCGTGCGGAGGTGGTTCACATCGATCAGTCGCTGCTGAAACGTTCGGTAAACGAGGGCTTCTCCGGCGGTGAGAAGAAGCGGTTTGAAATTTATCAGATGGCCATGCTCGAGCCGCGTCTTGCGATACTTGACGAGACGGATTCCGGCCTGGATATCGACGCTTTGCGGATCGTGGCCGATGGCGTGAACGCCATGCGAGACGGCGAGCGGAGTTTTCTGTTGATCACACATTATCAGCGATTGCTGAACTACATTGTCCCCGACGTTGTACACGTTCTAGTGGATGGCGTGATAGTCCGTCGAGGGGGTGTGGAGCTGGCGACGGCGTTGGAAGAAAGCGGATACGCCGGGCTGGAAGCCGCGACGTCAGCATGAATATGAAAGGAACACATGTTATGTCGACAGTAGCGGGCGAATTGAACCCGGTATCGGCCGGTGCAAGGGATGCAACCGGTACGTTGAATCGCACACAGCCGCATTGGCTACGCCAGCTCCGGAGGTCCGGTGCGGAATATTTCAATACGTACGGATTTCCGACGACACGGGATGAGCTTTGGCGCCAGACGAATGTGTCGGTATTGGATCAGATCGAGTTTATGCAGCCCTCACGTGACACGTATCGTGTCGGACGGCAGGACATTGCCGACCTGCCGCTGGTCAGTGAGGAGATGTACGGCGTGGTGTTCATCAACGGTTGGTATTCAGCGGAATGCTCGAAGCTGAGCGGGTTGCCGGAGGGTATATCCGTCGGTTCGCTGTCACAGGCGATCCGACAGGAAGGCGATCGTGTGAAGCAGCACCTGGGCCACTACGCCGCCATCGGTTCGGACGCGTTCATCGCATTGAATACCGCCTACCTGAGTGACGGTGTGTATATCCATCTTTCGAGAAACTGCCGTCTTGATAAGCCCCTGCACCTTCTGTTCGTCACGCATGACGGCTGCGATCCATCGAGCCAATCCATGATGACGTATCCGCGCATCCTGCTGGTGGCGGAGGCGGGTTCATCCTGTCATATGATTCAGCATCATGCCAATACGGCGGGCGGCTCGCATCTGACCGACGCGGTGACGGAAATAGCAGTTGGTGAGGAAGCGTCTGTCTATCATTATCATATCGAGAATGAGGGCCGTGAGGCTTATCATCTGTCCAGTGTGCATGTATACCAGTCGCGTGGCAGCCGGTTCGAGTCGCATTCGATTCTGTCGGGCGGCCGGCTTGTCCGAAGTGCTGCGGAGCCGGTTCTGGCGGGTGAAGGCAGTTACAGTCTACTGAACGGCGTGTATATTCCCTCGGGTGATCAGCACATGGCGAATCATATGCGTGTTCATCATGTTTCGCCGGGTTGCGACAGTCGTCAGTATTACAACGGTATCATGAATGATCGTGCGACCGGCGTATTTATCGGCAGGATCGTAGTTGATCGTGGTGCCCAGAAGACAGATGCGAAACAGTCGAGCCGGAACCTGCTGCTGACGAAAGACAGCTTCGCCCACGCGCGTCCTCAGCTCGAGATATTCGCTGATGACGTCAAGTGTACGCACGGCGTTACAGTGGGCGAGCTTGAATCGGAAGCGATATTCTACCTGCAATCACGCGGTCTCAGTGAATTGGATGCCCGGGCAATACTGATTCGTGCGTTTATGAGTGAGACCCTCGACCGTATCAAGTGCGATGCTGTCCGCGAGTATGCAGAAGCGATGCTTCTCAGGAAACTCGAGTTGAACGGGACTTCCCGTTCAACACATTCATGATAAAGGAATACTTCGATGACACAGGCATATGCACATTCTGATGTTCTGGTGAGTACCGAATGGGTCGATCAGAACCGTTCACGAACCGGCGATATCCGGATTGTGGAATCTGACGAGGATATCTTGCTGTACGAGACCGGTCATATTCCCGAGGCCGTCAAGATCGACTGGGTGAATGATCTGAACGATCCGATTGTTCGTGACTACGTGGACGCCGACCGCTTCGCCGAGCTCTGTTCGGAACAGGGTATCGGCAACGATACCACGGTGGTCTTTTACGGCGACAAGAACAACTGGTGGGCATGCTACTCGTTATGGGTGTTCAAACTTCACGGCCACGAGAAGTGCGTGATCATGGACGGCGGTCGTAAGAAATGGCGTGCGGAAGGTCGCAGGATGTCGACGGAGATACCGGTATATTTCACTACGGGATATCGTCCTGCCCGGTGTGATCCAGCGATACGTGCGTACCGTGAAGAAGTGCTTACCCATATGCGGGACGGCAAGCCGCTGATCGACGTACGTTCACCGCAGGAATACAGCGGCGAGCTGACTCACATGCCGGAATATCCCCAGGAAGGCGTGTTACGAGGCGGTCATATTCCAGGCGCGTTGAATGTACCGTGGTCCGAAGCGGTCAATGAAGACGGAACGTTCAAGCGCCGTGAGGAACTGGAGCGTATCTACATGGAGAACTGCAACCTGAAACTGAATGATGAAGTGGTTGCTTATTGCAGGATCGGGGAACGATCGTCGCTGACCTGGTTTGTGCTTCGTTACCTGCTGGGTTTCAATCATGTAAGGAATTATGACGGATCATGGACCGAGTGGGGCAATTCCGTCAGACTTCCGATCGAGAAGGATATTCCGGTTGCAGGCCGCGTGAAGGTATAAGAATGGTGCCGGAAAAACTGGACAATCTGATCGATACGTTTCAATCTGTCGATTCGTCGATGCGTCTGGAACTGTTGCTAGATTATGCCCGTCGGCTGCCGCGATTGCCCGGTCGTCTGGACAGCGAACAGGTGAAGGAGTCGAATCGTGTTCCGGAATGCATGACGCCGGTATTTCTCCGGCTGGAACGTGATGAGGCGGGTATGCATTTATACGCTGATGTTGGTGAAGAGGCTCCCACGGTTCGTGGGATTGTATCGATCCTTGTTTCTGTCTGTGAAGGGGGGTCAGCGGAGCAGATCGCGTCATTGCCACAGGATCTGTTAAATCGGCTGGGGCTATCGGAGCTGCTTCGGATGAACCGTGTGGTCGGAATCGCGGCGATCATCAGCCGGATTCGAAGTCTTGCCGGCCGGTATGCAAGTCACGACCGTGTAACGGCGGGCAGTCAGTGGGGATCAGCTTGTCCTGCCGGGGATAGGTGAAAAGGAGCATGTGAATATCATGTCGAACAGCGGGATACAGGAAGGCGATATCATCGAGGCTCTTCGGTCGGTATATGACCCTGAGATTCCGATTAATATATATGATCTCGGCCTGATCTATGAAGTCGTTTTGGAGGATAACGGTGATATACACGTAAAAATGACGCTGACAAGCCCGAACTGTCCGGAGGCGCAACTGATCCCTGACCAGGTGCGCGAGACGTTGAGGCGTCATATCCCTGGTGCGAAGCACATCCGGGTTGAACTGGTATGGGATCCGCCGTGGACGGCGCATCGCATGTCCGAGGATGCCCGGCTTGCATTGGGCATGTAATTGCCGGGTGCAAGGATGAGCGGATTTCGATTACAATGGCGTGATGCCGGACGAGCTGTTTCAACTGGTCAGTGACTACCAGCCGATGGGTGATCAACCCGAGGCGATTCAACTGCTGACGGACGGGCTGGAATCGGGAGAGAAGTACCAGGTACTACTGGGCGCAACGGGAACGGGCAAGACGTTTACCATGGCGAATGTGATCGCTCGGCTGAACCGGCCGACGCTGGTGATCAGCCATAACAAGACGCTTGCGGCTCAGCTTTTCGAGGAGTTCAAGGAACTGTTTCCGCAGAATGCGGTATCGTATTTCGTATCCTATTACGATTATTATCAGCCTGAAGCCTATATACCACAGCGTGACATTTATATCGAGAAGGACGCTTCTCGCAACGACGATCTGGACCGCTTGAGACTGGCGGCGACAACGAACCTGATCAGTCGCCGAGATGTGATCGTGGTAGCGTCGGTATCGTGTATTTACGGGCTGGGTTCACCGGAAGCGTACAAGCGATCGGTGATACAACTGTCCGTCGGCCAGACGGTCAGCAGGCGTTCATTGCTTCAGTCACTGTCGGACCTTCAGTACAGCCGCAATGAATTTGAACTGGTACGAGGTAATTTTCGTGTCCGCGGCGATGTGATCGAGGTCTATCCCGCGGCCGAGGAGTTTGCCTATCGCATCGAGTTGTTCGGCGACGATATTGAATCGCTGGCGTTGATCAATCCGATATCGGGCGAACTGCTGGCCGGTGAGCGGACAATCAATATTTATCCTGCCGTTCATTACATCATGCCGCCCGATCAGGTCGAATCGGCATTGTCGTCGATCCGCCGCGAGCTGGACGAGCAGGTCACCCATCTGAAGAGCGAGGGAAAACTGCTGGAATCGCAGCGTCTTCTGGCGAGGACGCGTTATGATATCGAGATGATCGAGCAGGTGGGTTACTGCTCGGGTATCGAGAATTATTCACGCCATCTCGACGGCCGTCTTCCGGGTTCGAGGCCGTATACCCTGTTGGATTATTTTCCGGACGACTGGCTGCTGCTGATCGATGAAAGCCACGTCACGATCCCTCAACTTCACGCGATGAGCAACGGTGACCGTTCCCGCAAGCAGGTTCTGGTCGATCATGGTTTTCGTTTACCGTCGGCCCTGGACAACCGGCCGCTGAAATTCGATGAGATCGAACATCTCTGGCGTCAGGTGGTGTTTGTTTCAGCTACACCGGGTTCGTATGAACTGAATCAGAGCGGCGGTCAGGTGATCGAGCAGATCATCCGTCCGACGGGTCTGCTCGATCCATCCATCGAGGTTTGCGCAGCCGCCGGCCAGGTACCGGACCTGCTTTCACGGCTGCACAAGCGGGTAGAATCGGGTGAGCGGTCGTTGGTCACCACACTGACCAAGCGACTGGCCGAGGACCTAGCGGGCTATATCGCAGATGCTGGGTTGAAATGCCGCTACCTGCACAGTGATATAGAAACGCTTGATCGCGTGACGATATTACGGGAACTTCGTGAAGGTGAGTACGATGTACTTGTCGGTGTGAATCTTCTTCGAGAAGGGCTTGATCTGCCGGAGGTTTCGCTTGTCGCGATACTCGATGCGGACAAGGCTGGTTTTTTGCGAAGCACGACGAGTCTGATCCAGCAGATCGGCCGTGCTGCCCGTAATGTGAATTCGCACGTCGTCTTATATGCGGATGATATAACGCCGGCCATGCGTGCGGCGATCGATGAGACTCAGCGTCGTCGTGAGAAGCAACTCGATTTCAATCGTGAACACGGTATTACCCCGCAGACGGTAGTGAAAGCGATACGTCGCGGCATCGAGCTGGAGCTGCGTGCCCGCAAGACTGCTCGTGAGGCCCTGCAGATGGACGACCAGGCGTTTGATCAGTCACAGTTGATTGCGGACCTTGAGCAGCAGATGCTGGAGGCGGCGGAACGCCTGGAATTCGAGAAAGCCGCTGCACTGCGTGATCGTGTCCGTGAGATGAAGGCCATGCCGAACCTCGGGGACAAACAGTCACAGCGATATGGTCGTGGGCCGGGCATGCCGGGCACGGGAACGCGTCGCCGAAAACGGTCAACACGCGGATGACGTGCTGATCTGGATGTTCCCGGGCTGTTTTGCAGGTCCGGAAATCATTACCATTGAAAAGTCATTTCATTTTGCCCGATGACAAATAATATAACGGACGTGATACGTTAATAAGGTCATTCCGATGCCGGATCAGAGGGAACAGGCATTTGAATATATGCGTCGGGGTATGTCATCGCTCGCATCGGGCCGTGCTGATGACGCGGAATCAGCGTTTCGTTCGGCCCTGGCGATTGCCCCCCGGCTGACGCCCGCTGCAGTGCAACTGGGTATCGCACTGGGTTTGCGAGGTCGGTCTTCAGAGTCGGAGCACATTTTTAGAGAGGTTATCCGGCAGAATCCTGATCATGTCAATGGTCATATATATCTTGGAGATATCTGCAGGCATACGGGCCGGCCTGTTGAAGCGGCGGATTGTTACCGGCGTGCGATCGAACTGGGCTGCCGGGCGATCGACGTATATCTGTACCTGATGCAGGTACTCGATAAGTCGGGTCAATTCGATCAGGCAATCGAGGTTGGTCGTGAATTGTCGGCATCGTTTCCGGATGATGCCCGGGGACATATCCGACTGGGGCAATTATATTACCGGTCGGGTCAATATCGTCCGGCTTATGACAGTTTTCACCGGGCTCACCGTCTTGAGCCAGGCAACGTGGATGTACTTATCGACATGGGTAGTGCCATGATGGCACGATACCAGCCGGTGGAGGCGGAATCGCTATTCCGCAAGGCACTTGTCCTTTCGCCGGGTCATACAAAAGCACTTTGTCAGCTTGTCATCACACTGCGTCAGCAAAACAGACTTGATGAAGCGGAGGATCTCTGCCGCGAAGCGGTTCGTGTCCATGGATTGCCTGGCATTCAGCTTTACCGAGCAACGATGGTTCCGCTGGTTTATGAAAGCCAGGAAGCGATTCAACAATGGCGCCGCCGAGTAAACAGGCGTGTCGAGCGCCTTCTGATCCGTCCGTCGAAGGTGGACGCAACCGGTCTTACGATGGACCCCAGCGTCTTCTACCTTGCCTATCACGGTCTGAATAATCGTATTATCATGCAGAATATAGCACGGCTATGCCGGTCGATGTGTCCCGATTTGAATGATACATCGCCGCATTGCTGTCAGAACCGCGAGTCATCAGTGAAGGGGAAACGTCTGGCTATCGGGTTTATATCCGAATATTTCAGAGATCATACCATCGCCAAATTAAGCCGAGGACTGATTGATCGGCTGTCACGTAATCGCTTTGAAGTGACGGCCGTGAGCCTGTCGAACCGGTCGGACGCCGTGACACGTCAAATTCGTGAATCCGCTGACCATTGGATGGTTCTACCGGATCATTTGTTTCAGGCCCGTCAGATGTTGGCAGACAGGAAGTTCGATATTCTGTTTTACCCGGATATCGGAATGAGTCGCCTGTCGAGATATCTTGCCTTTTCACGATCGGCGCCGCTTCAGTGTGTGACGTGGGGTCATCCGGACACGACCGGTATTGATACGATCGATTATTTCATTTCCGCCCGAGATCTCGAACCTGCCGACGCACAGGATTATTACAGTGAAACGCTGATTCAACTGGAGCACATGCCGACGTACTATTACAGGCCGTCGTTGGATATCCCTACTCCGGACCGGTCCCGTTTCGGATTCGATCGGAACCATCCTGTTTATTTATGTCCGCAGTCACTGTTCAAGTTCCATCCTGATTTCGATCTGGTTCTGGCCGGGATTCTGAGACGTGACAGAAAAGGGCGTGTCGTGATCATTGATCAGAATCCCCGCGGCCTGCTCGATATCCTTCGCCGTCGCTGGTTGCAGACCATGCCGGATGTCACCGACAGGATTGTTGCACTGCCGCGGCAGCGGAATGACGCGTTCATGCACCTGATGGCGTCCTGCGATGTAATGCTGGATACGTTGCATTTCGGTGGCGGCAACACGCATTTCGAAGCCTTTTCCCTTGGGGTTCCTGTGATAACCATGCCGGGGCGAGCAATGCGAAGTCGCGTTGCGCTCGCCTGTTACCGTGCGATGTCTGTTTCTGATTGTATTGCAGGCAGTATTGAGGAATATATAGAAAAGGCGGTGCATCTGGCGAATGACGGAAATGATCGCTGTCGGATAAGTCATCAGATCAGAGAACGTAATCATGTGTTGTATGAGAACCAGGCCGCTGTAGACGAACTGGAAGCATTTCTTGTATCGGCATTTGCCCGTTCTGTTATCGGCCGTGCCGCCTGAGGTAAACTATGAATTTACAGGTTCGTTATCAAGTTCATGTACATAACGTCCTGTAACTTAAGCGGAACCTTATGACAGGCCGATGAATAATCAACAGGATTATTCGCGCTGTTACCGGGGGGGTAGGGAAAAGGATCCGATTACCCGGCATGTCAGATCACGAGATGAATCTTGTTGAAATGAAAGCCGAAGGCGATCGTTACCTGGCAGACGGCCGGTTTCACGACGCCGAGCAGGTGTATCGTAATGCATTGGCGATAAAGGATGATGCCGCAGATATCTGGTTTCAACTTGGGATGGTTCTGTCGCAACTGGACCGTGCTGAAGAGTCGCTGGCGTCGTTGAAACAGGCGGCTCAATTCGAGCCGGTTGATCCGGCGGTGCATGTCAACATCGGCCGGCTACTGATCCGTCAGGGTCGGTTATCAGAAGCGGTATCGCATCTGTCGCCGGTGGTGTCGGAACATCCGCGGCATCCGGAAGTGAATCTGCTGATGGGTAACAGCCTGATGCGTCTTGGCGAACACGTCAAGGCGGCGGTTTACCTGAATCGTGTACTGGCGGTATCACCGGAGCATGTAGAGGCCTTGTTCAATCTGAGCCAGATATGCCGCAACCGCGGCGCGTTCCTGGAATGCATCGGGTATCTTACGCGTGCCCTGTCGGTATCGCCGGGGAATCTGACGGTGTTGCATCAAATGGCCATGGTATTCGGCGCGATGGGTGCCTGGGAGGATGCCGAAGCCTGCTGGCGTAAGTATCAGAATCATTCCGGCGGCGATGTCATGAGTCACATGGGGCTGGGCCTTTCGCTGTATCATCGCGGTCGGCCAGAACGTGCGGCGAAGAGTTTTCGGCATGTACTGAAGCATCAGCCCGATAACACGGATGCACTCAACAGCCTGGGAGTCATATATAAACAGTTGAATCAATTGAAGAAGGCCGATCGCTATTTCAATCAGGTCCTTGCGATCAACGTCAATCATCTCGATGCCATGCGTAATCTCGGGCACACCTGTCAGCAGCAGGGCAAACTGGAATCTGCCGTTCGTTGGTATAGCAGGATTCTCGAAATCTCGCCCTCCGACGCCAATGCTATGAACGGTCTTGGTGTGATTTCCCAGAAGCAGGGAGATTACCTCCGGGCGGAAGAGCACTTCCGCAAGGCGATCGAAGCCAATAGCGGCCTGACAGGCGCGTATGTCAACCTGGCGAACAACCTGCACATCCAGGGCAAGGTTGAGGAAGCTCGTCGTTGTTACAGGCACGTTCGTCAAAGCGGCGAATTCGCCGGTATCGAGCTGAATCTGGCGACCTTGTCGCCGGTCATTTACGAGCACACCGATCAGATCAGGCGAAGTCGCAGGGACATGGAGCGTCGGGTGAACAAGTTGCTGGCACGTCCGCCACGTGTAGATTATCCCGCTGTTCTCTATTCACCCAGCCGGTTTTTCGTCGCCTATCACAGCCTGAATGACTGCCGGTTGATGAAGAATCTGGCGAAGTTATCACGTGCGGCCTATCCCTCGCTGGCGTATCACTCGCCGCACTGTAAAAAACCGTTGCGTAAGAAGGACCGCCTATCAATCGCATTTATCTCGGGGCATTTCAGGAACCATACCATTTCGCGTCTGACTCGCGGATTGATCGACAGGCTGTCGCGAGAACAATTCCACGTGACCGTGGTCATGGTCGGCGGCGGGTCGGATCATGAGACACAGGCAATCCTGCAGTCCGCCGATCATGGAATAGTTATGTCAGCGGATCTGCAACCGTTGCGGGAGTCGCTTGCCCGGAAGCAGTTCGATATCATTTTCTATCCCGATCTGGGGATGACGGAGAGTACATACCTGCTCTCATTCGCCCGTCTTGCGCCGCTGCAATGCGTAACCTGGGGACATCCGGACACCACGGGGGTCGACACGATCGATTATTTCATTTCATCGACAGACCTGGAACCAGAAAACGCGGAAAACCATTATACCGAATCGCTGGTGAAGTTGAATCACCTGCCGGTCTATTACAACAGGCCGGTACTACGTGAAGGCGATTCGACTGTATCCCGTTCCGATTTCGGATTGAATGACGGGCGTAATCTCTACCTGTGTCCGCAGACACTATTCAAATTCCATCCTGATTTCGATGATATTCTGGCCGGGGTCTTACGCGGTGATCCGGACGGCGAGATTGCCCTGATCAATCAGACCGACCATTACCGTGATCTGTTACGTCATCGCTGGTTGAAGCGGATACCGGATGTGATTGATCGCATTCATTTTCTACCCAGGCAGCGTCGCGAGGATTTCCTTCGTCTGATCAAAGACTGTGATGTGATGCTCGATACGATCCATTTCGGCGGCGGAAATACGAATTTCGAGGCATTCGGTCTCGGTACGCCGGTCGTGACATTACCCGGCCGGTTCATGCGTGGTCGAGTGGCCTATGCCTGCTACCGTAAGATGGGGATAGATGATTGTATCGCAGCCAGCGCGGAAGCTTATATCCGGATCGCCAATCATCTCGGCCGCGACAAGTCGTATAGAGAGACCGTCAGTGAGCAGATTCTTTCGAAAAGTCATGAAGTTCTCGAGAATAACGAAGCCATCCGGGAGCTGGAAACCTTCCTGATCAGTGCCTATAGCAAGCGTGTTGAGCAGAATTCGGGGAGTCACAGCCGGGATAAGCGGGTGAAGCAGTCACCCGATGCCGATGTTCCCGCGGTTAATTCACAGGAACAGAGATTGTCACCGTCACAACGAGCGGAGTAGTTCCGCAAGCGTATCAGGCAGGGGGTCTCATTCGCGGAACGCGGTGACCTGGATCAGGCGTCGATCTGTTTCCATGAAGCCGTAGCCATGAATCCCGACGGTTATGACGCCCACTACAATCTAGGTCAGTTGTACCGGTTACAGGAAAGATGGCATGAAGCAGAGCAATCGCTGAGCAAAGCCGCCTCGCTTCGGCCGGATCAACCGGAGGTTTATCGCCAACGCGGCGACGTTCTGTATAAACTCGGCCGCCTGGTCGATGCGGAAGCGTGTTATCATCAGGCGTTGCAATCGTATCCAGGCGATGCCCGGTTACTGAATGCGATTGGGAATATTGCGCGCGACAGCGGCCGGTCTATTCAGGCGGGTGATTATTACCGGCAGGCGATCCGGAGTGATCCCCAATGGGCGAGTCCGCTTGTCAACCTTGGTGATATCGAGCAGATGGAAGGGCGGACGGAACCCTCACAGCGATGTTTTGAACAGGCGATGCAATTGGATGACAATCCGGAGCCGGCAATCCGGATCGCGACGCTTTCGCCTGTGATTTACCATGACAAAAGTGATCTCCAGTACTGGCGCAGCCGCATCACCAGCGGTGTACGTCAACTTCTGGAGAAGCCTGTGTCTCTGGATCATCCCGGCCCGCTGTTTACACCGACCCATTTTTTCCTGCCTTATCAGGGATACAACGACAGGGAATTACTGACTGATATGGCGAAGCTGGCATTGTCATCATGCCCGAATCTGAACTATACCGCCGAGCACTGTCGGACGGATAAGTCTGATCGATCACCGGAGAAACTGTCGATCGCCTTTGTATCCAGGCACTTCAATTACCACACCATCAGCAAATTGACTCGCGGCTATATACAGCACCTGTCTCGCGGCCTGTTCGACGTCACGGCGGTATTCGCCGATACGCGCAAGGACCTGGTATCATCAGAACTCGCCGCCTCATCGGACCAGGTTATGGACCTGCCCGGCAACTTTGAGCGTGCCCGGGAACAGTTGGCCGAGCGTCAGTTCGACATTATTTTCTATCCTGACCTAGGGATGTCTGATAATACTTATTTTCTATCATTCGCACGGCTGGCGCCGCTGCAATGTGTGACCTGGGGCCACCCGAATACAACAGGCGTGCCGACGGTCGACTGTTTTCTTTCGGCGGGTGTGATCGAGCCGGAGAATCCCCAGCTCAACTACAGTGAACGCCTGGAATGCATGGACAATCTACCGGTTTATTATCGCAGGCCCCGCATTCTCCCCTCTCATCTTGAAGTCAAACGTCAGGTATTCGGCCTGGATGCCAGCCGGCACGTGTATTTGTGTCCGCAGTCGCTGTTCAAGCTGCATCCGGAATTCGATAGTATTCTTGCCGCCATCTTAAGGGAGGATGATGATGCACTGATTGTCCTGATCAAGCAGATGGATCATCATATCCATTTGCTTCGATCACGCTGGGAGCGGTCCATGCCGGATGTCGATTGGTCCGATCGCATTATTTTCGTGCCGGAACAGACCGAGCATAAGTTCTATTCACTTGTCAATGTATCGGATGTCGTACTGGATACGATCCATTTCGGCGGCGGGAATACGCATTTCGAGACCTTTGCAATCGGTACGCCGGTGGTGACGCTGCCCGGCCGGTTCATGCGATCGCGTATAGCGGGTGGATGTTATCAGCAAATGGGTATCGCCGACTGCGTGGCTTTCGACGCGGACGACTACGTTCGAATTGCGTTACGTCTGGGCGGAGACCGGGAATTTCGTGAGCAGATCAGTCGCCGCATACTTGAGTCGAATTCCGTCTTGTACGAGAATATGGAATCGGTACGTGAACTGGAACAGGTTCTCATCACGGCTTACCGACGAGCCGTTCGAAGCGGGACACGACCATGACTGAACCAGAGAAGACGGATCGTATGGCAGCGGATCATATTTTCGCGTCGACCTGTCCGGCCTGCGGTCATCACGTTGCGGTGACATTTTTCGACGGCGGCGAGCAACCGCTTGCGACGCTGGGCTGGCCGAAGACGCCCGACCGTGCAGAGGCGATGGCCCGGTTGCCGCTGGCGTTTGTCCGATGCGTGGACTGCGGCCATGTATACAATCGAAAGTTCCGGTACGAGGATGTCCCTTATTCGGATCATCCCAACCTGATGTTCAATCGCAGCCGGTACTGGAGTCGTCATCTCGATAACGTCCGTGATCTGATTCTCACGAACCTGCCGGCAAAGCCGGTGGTGGTGGAAATCGGATGCGGAACGGGCCATCTGCTCACCGCGATAGCGGAACAGTGCCCGGATGGCAGGTTCTACGGATTCGATCCCAATGCCGCCATTGACACCGATGCCCGGGCCGTCATTGCACGACGTGAGCTGTTCGATCCGGTCGTCCATCTCGATGAGATCAGGCCGAACATGGTAATCAGCCGTCATGTACTGGAGCATCTGCTCGACCCGCTCGCCTTCGTTCAGCGACTGTCATTCTCGGCCGAATGGTTCGGCTGGCGGATGAAACTGTATCTTGAAGTCCCGTGCATCGATCCGGTATTTTCAGTGAATCGTGTCAACGATTTCTACTACGAGCATAATTCGCATTTTACTTTCGAATCGTTCAGTAAAATGCTGGACCGCTGCGTTTCTCGTGTGCACCTGGTCGAGACGGCTTACGGGAATGAAGTGGTCTACGGCCTGGTGACCGTTGGTGAAAAGCCGCATCGTCGGAGTTATGCCAAGGAGGCACTGGCGTTTTATCAACAGTCGGTCAGGAAAAAGCAGGTGGTCCGGGAACAATTGGAACAACTGCTGGTGTCAAACCGATCGATTGCGATATGGGGCGGCACGGGCAAGGGCGCGGCATTCATCCATTATTTCGGGCTGGATGCCGAACGTTTTCCTGTCGTGGTCGATTCCGACCATGATAAAGTCGGCAGTTGCGTACCGGGCACCGGCCAGGTGATCCGTTTCCGTGATTACCTGGTAAGCCAACCGGCGGATGTCATCCTCATCTGTACCCAGTGGCGGGCCAATGATATCGTAGCCGAAATTAACGAACATCATATTCCGTATGATAAGATCATGATCGAGCATGAAGGGCGTCTGATCGATTTCCTGAACGATCCGAATCCCTATCGGCTGTCGTGAGCGATTTATAACTGGTTGAAATAATTCGGTGCGGCAGCGCGGGGATCGTCGGACTGGAGAATCCACGGCCCGCGTATCACTTCAGGGTCATTGATGATTCTATCAAACGCCTGCGGCGCTACATTGTGCAGTTTAATGCACAGCAGGTAAAGCCCTTTCTCCTGCAATACACCGAGTACTTCGCCGAGGAAATTCTTGTGGCGCTTGTTGGGCCAGATCATTTTGATTTCCAGGATAACATTGTCGGGCGGCAGATCCGTGGTGGGAATGAGAATACCCCCTTCACCGACGGGCAGTGTATCGCCCGGGCCGAAAAGCTCGGATGGCGACCGCCCGATGGTGCGATATTGGACGTCGATACTGGACGGCAGCAGGCGACATTGTGCAGGCATCAGCTTGCTCGCCTTCCGCTCGGCGGAATCGGGGTTACTGAAACTGTCACCGATCTGGTATTCAAGGGTGTAACTGGCGATCTGGATATTGTCGCCGGGCTTCAGGGGGTGATTGGTAACTTTCTGGCCGTTGACGTAAGTGCCAGCAGTCGAGTTCTGATCCATGATCATGCACTTTCCACCTTTTTTGCCGATCATGGCATGAGTGCGTGATACCGTTTCATGGTCCAGTACGATATCACAACTGTTCGATCGCCCGATCATGAGATTGGGTTTGTCGATCGTGACTTCTTTACAGCCGATATCTGTGCCGAAGATTTTGATTATATGATCCGGCATAACGAAACCTGCGAATTACAGGACCTTGTGCAGCAGAGAGTCGCACATCAGTACAATGGTCTATTCTATTATTCGGACATTTCCGGGATCGACTGGACTGTTGTGGTGCCGAGTAAATAAAAAATGTGATTGGTTAGAGGTTCAAATCCGGCCGATATTTATAGCAGCCGCCACATGATACGACCAGAAGGGATATTATTGTAAAGTTATTCATTTCGGCGGTTTATGGAATCAATGGGTGTTCAGCCTACCGTCAGGTACCGGCGGTGAGGTTTTGTTATCCATCAGCGTGGCCGGATTATGCCGCTTAAATGCCCACATTGTGATTCGGTGCTGGACGCCGCTACGAGTCAGCCGGGCACTCCCTGCCCGCACTGCGGTGAGCGTTTGTCGCTGGAGGACATTGCCGCAGGGACGGATCTGGAGCCCGATGACGACGGTGTCCGGACGGTTGCCGGGTCATGGTCCGAAACCGGTGATTCGCCGGAAACGTGTGAGGGCCCGGGCGGTACGTTACGCGAAACAGACGCAGATGATGGCATGAAAACGCGACCGGGTACCGTGATGCCGTCTGACCCGTCACCCTCTGCGAGCCATACGCGAGTGGAAACCGTCTGGGGTACATGTATCCCCGAGGATATGGACCCTGCAAGAACGTACAAACCTACCATGGCGGGCGGCAGTTCCATGGCAGGGGATGATCGTGAAACGCGCGGGAAGTCCGGTACAAAGGATGACGATGAACCGGATCATCCGCCGGCAGGCTATGACCTGATCGAGGTGCTTGGTGAAGGCAACATGGGCATGGTGTACAAGGCCAGGCAGCAATCGGTCGATCGCCAGATTGCCGTCAAGATGATGAAGGCCCGTCTGCTTCATCAGAGTCAGCATAAAGACAAGTTCATTTCCGAAGCGGTAGCAACTGCCGACCTGGATCATCCCAATATCGTTCCGATTCACGATCTCGGCACGAACGACCAGGGCCGGCCGTTTTATGTCATGAAACTGGTCCGCGGGACGCCCTGGAATGATGTGATCGGTGTAAAATCGCGTAGTGAGAATCTGGATATCCTTCTTGATGTGACCGATGCAATTGCGTTTGCCCATGCCAAGGGCATTCTTCACCGGGATCTGAAGCCTGAAAATGTGATGTTGGGCGAATACGGTGAAGTGCAGCTCATGGACTGGGGTGTGGCGGTTTCGATTACACCTGCAGGAAAAGCGACGCTGATTTCGCAGGCAACAGCGAAGGGTGGTACGCCCCGGTACATGTCGCCCGAGATGGTACTGGGAGAAGTCGAGAAGATCGGTGTCCGCAGCGATGTTTACCTGTTAGGCGCGATACTGTACGAGATCATTACGGGTCGACCACCGCATGAAGGCAAGCTTGTGCTGGAATGCCTCGAGCGGGCGGCGAATAATGAGATCCGAACACCGGACGAAGCCGGTGAACTGGTCGACATCGCGTTCAAGGCCATGTCAACCGAGCCGGAAGACCGCTATGAGTCGGCATTGGCATTCAAGCAGGCGATCCGTGATTACCAGTCACACGAGCAGAGCATCCAACTGTGCGGAACAGCGGGTGCGAGTCTCGACCAGGCGCTGACGAGCGGGAACTATGATGATTTTTCGGAATCGCTTTATGGATACCGCCAATCACTGAAACTCTGGCCGGAATATGATACGGCCAGGCATGGCTTATGTAACGCCCAGTTGCAATATGCCCGCTGCGCATTTGACAACGGCGACCTTGACCTGGCTGCGTCGCTGCTTGACCGTGTGATTCCCGACCACGATATGCTGGCGGATCAGATTGAACATGCGCGTGAGAAACGGCGTCAGCATCAGCGGAAACTTCGCCTGTTCAAGAAGGTGGCGATCGTGTCGATGCTCGGCGCGATCATGGTGCTGAGTGTGGCGTACGTATGGGTATCTAAAGCCAGAGAAGCGGCGGTGGCGGCCGAGGCGAAAGTACGTATTGAGAAGCAGAAAGTCGAGCAGGAGCGTGAAAAGGCGGTCACGGCGAAGGAGGAAGAGGCCAGGCAGCGTCAGATCGCGGAAGTGGCGAGAGTGAAGGCCCAGGAAGAAGAATCGAAAGCCATTCAGGCATTGGAAGAGATGGAACGTGCCGTGAAGGAAATGCTGGAAGCACAACGTAAGGAACAGGTAGCGAAAGAGGAAGCGGACGAAGCGCGTGATGAGTTGGCCCGTTCCGGCATGCTTCTGGACAACGCATGGTGGACGTTTGATGCCGATACGGCAAAGACGAAGCAGCGTCAGGCGGCCGAAGAGGCCGGTAAAACCGTCACAATGACCATGACACTGGACGGCGAGGCGGATGCTATCGACTTCGTCTTCATTCCCCCCGGTTCGTTTGTGATGGGTTCATCAGCGGAAGAGCAGTTCCGCACGGCGGAGGAGTACCTGCATCGTGTGAATCTGACGGATTGGTATTACATGTCGCGATATGAGCTGACCGAATCGCAGTGGGTGGCGATCACGGGTGAACCGCCGCCAGTTTCGGAAGCTCATGATGTAGAAGCCGGCCTGCCGGTAACCGAGGTCTCGTGGCAGGAAATTCATGACAAGCTGTTGCCTGCGATCGAGCAATATGTGCCGGAGGGTTATACCTGCCTGTTGCCGAGTGAGGCGCAATGGGAATACGCCTGCCGGGCGGGGACGGGCAGTTCGTATTACACCGGTGAATATATCGAGTCGCTTGACCAGGCGGGATGGTATGTCTTCAACAGTGAACGAACCATCAAGCCGGTGGGGCAGAAGGAACCGAACGCATGGGGATTATATGATATGCACGGCAATGTATCTGAATGGTGTCTGGATTACTATGATGCCAGATTCTATCTTGATGCAGGCCAGGATGATCCGGTATGCACCATCATGTCAGAGGTTGAAGAGGAGCAGGAACAAATGGTGGTCCGCGGCGGCGGTTGTCTGAATCTGCCACGTCATTGCCGCTCGGCCTATCGGAGTTATGCCCATATCGAAAATCGTTATAAGGTACTCGGCCTGCGACTGATTCTGGTGTCCAGACAGAATCAGCAGCCAACGGTAACGGAAGTGAACGTACCCTGAGTGATGTCAACCTTCGCTCTTCTGGTCCGTCAGCAGGCGTTTGACGAATGCGGCGAATACATCTTTGGCGACCATATCCCATTGTTTCCGCATCAGATCGATTTCGTGGCGGGCTTGTGCACGTGCCTCGTTGACAGCCTGTTCGATCTTCGACCGGTTGATGGAAATGTCATTACCCATGTCCCGGTTAACAGCCAGTAAAGCTGCATTCAATGAACTGGTTGATATAATCAGTTGTTCGTTTGCATCTTTCAGATTCAGAACCATCGCCTCGACGACATCATCAAATACCCGGTCAAAACGGTTCATTCGTCCTGTTGCTTCGATTGTTTTGATTGCCATCTGCAGCTCATCGACGGCAACCCTGACATCCTGCTGATTTTCATTTACTTCATGAATAAGGCCATTGATGTCATAATGAGGCGATATGGTATCGACAATGGGAGTGACGGTTTCTATCAGGATATGTGCTTCCTTGAAAAGGACTGCGGATTCGGCGACCATACGGAATGCCGACTGCAGGTAAGCAGACAGTTCATATTCACTGCCGGCAAAAGTGTTCAATAGCGTACTCCATGTCGCCTTGATTTCGAGGGGTTGCAACTCGTCCATGATCACATTGTCGTCGAATGCGAGATTGGCAATTTTGCTGCCGAGTTCATCACCTGTCATGGAAGGTAATTGCTCCTCGAAATCGAGAATACCCCGGCTGTTGGTGTTATTCTGTTGAGCATCCACGGAGTTATTTGTGACCGATGAAGTGTTGCCGGCGGCGGCAGGTTCACCTGTTATCCCGTCAGCACCGTCGTCTCCGCCGGTGTCACTACTGGTATCACTTGAGGAATCATCACCGGCGTCCGAATCGGAACCTTCTCCGGGGTCGGGGGGTGGATCAGGTGGTGCAGGCGGTTCAGGTGGCGGCGGCGGAACGGGTGCCGCTGCGATGCTGATCAGGAAGGTGTCTGTAACGCTCAAATTCGGAATACCATCATCGGTAGCGGTGACCTTGACATGGATCATGCCTTCACTGCCGGTTGATGGTGTGCCATTGAAGTTTCGGGAAATGCTGTTGAAAGAAAGCCATGCGGGCAGTGGCGAATCGTCGGCGAGCGTGGCGGTGTAGGTCAGCGTGTCGCCAGCGTCGGGATCGTCGAAGCTGTCAACGGCGAACTGGTAGCTGAAGGCAACGTTGACCTGTGCGTTCTGATCGACCAGGGGGTTATCGACAGTGGGCTGCTGGTTGGCGTCCGCGACGTCGAGTTGGAAGGTATCGGTGATATTGAGGTTGGGTGCGCCGTCGTCTGTGGCGGTGACCTTGACGTCGATGGCGCCTTCACTGCCAGCGTTGGGTGTGCCGCTGAAGGTCCGCGTGGCGTCGTCGAAAGAAAGCCATGCGGGCAGTGGCGAATCGTCGGCGAGCGTGGCGGTGTAGGTC
>CAYRND010000025.1:0-10084 GCA_964425365.1 uncultured Phycisphaeraceae bacterium | reverse complement strand
GGTAGCTGAAGGCAACGTTGACCTGTGCGTTCTGATCGACCAGGGGGTTATCGACTGTGGGCTGCTGGTTGGCTGAAACGGTAACTGTCACTTCGGCAAGCAGTGTTCCTTCACTGTCGGCAGCGTCGCCGCCGTATTCGATCATGTAATCTTCAGAATTCAGCACATCGACGGCTTCCCATTCACCGCCGACATTGATAATCAGTGCGTCGTTACCGGCCGGATTGGGTTCGCCTGCTTTCCAGTTTGCATAGGTCAGAGTCGTCGCGGTACCATCGTCGTAGAATTGAGTACCACTTTCCGGGCCGGTGTTCCATCGCCATTCACCTTCAACGGCCAGATCATTACCTCCGAGAAATGTGTCGTCAACGATCAAATTGTTGACGAAAGTATTTTCACCGACGTCAGTAATTGAACAGAGATATCCCTGTAATCCTCCCATGGTACTACCCATGGCATTGAGTCTTGCAAGGAACCAGACGGTACTGGCTGTGACATTACGATAATAATGGCCGGTTTCGGTGTAATATTCGGCAATATCAGCGTTATCACCGATGATATAGCGAATGACCCGGTCGGTCGTATCTGGTATCGCACTGCTGTTTTCATAGGTAACAGTACGTAAAACATCCTGGTATTCGGCGGCGGTGGCATTGCCGCTGAAAGACAGGATGCCATTGACGTTATCATAACTGCCTGTGATACCGTAACCAGTCGCCAGGCCGACATTATAGGCAAGGGTATCTTCGGTATTGACGAATCCGGAATCAAAATAGACCTGAGCGCCGGTCAAGCCGTCGGCGTCGGCACCGCCGTCGCCATCAGATACGGCGATATTACTGTCGATTGTTACAGCACCACCACTTCCCCAGGCTTCGGTACCTGGATTGCTGTCGATAATGGTGGGTAGATTATCAGCGAAAGTATGATCGTAGCGGATAACACTTGTTGAATTGAAGTAGGTTTCAATCAGATCGATATTGTCGGTTTCAAGGATCCAGTCACCGCCAACTGCCTGATTTCCGGTTATATCATCGGAAGCAGCGAAGTTGACGCCTGTCAGTGATTCCAGTTCGGATACCAGTTTCAGGCCGTCGTGTGAGGCGGCCAGATCGCATGCGAGCAGATCGATTCTACCGTCGGGCTCGAGCATGGATGCGATCGTGAGCCAGAACTTCTCCATTTGCGGCAGGTCGAGATTGCCGATATCGAAATTCATATCCCCCAGCGTGAAACCGCCGTCAGTACCGTGTGATGCGATCGCGATACTATCGATACGGTTGCCCTCGAAAGCATGTGACAATTGCGCCAGGACGGCTTCCATTGATGATCGGGCATCGTCGATCACGAGGCTGATGACATTATCTAGAGCCGCTTGTGCAAGCAGCTCTGAATGGTCGATTGAAGCATCGATGATCAACAGGCGTGACGGTGCGGTATCATGATCGTTATGGTCGGCATTGAAGTCTGATGTCGGTTCGGCAGGATCATTCCGGCAGGTGGTCTGAGTATCCATAGCGTCAGCGGATAGATCAGGTGTCGGGGGCAATCCTGCGGCGTCCAGAACAATTCGCTCTTCCAGTCGCATCAGCCGGAAAGAGTGAATGACAGTACCGGGACAGCAGGCCACCCCATCGGCCGATGTGTGAGATCGCTTCGCCGATTTCTGCCGGTGTGTACGATCATCACCAGCCATCAGACTGTTGAAGGTATCACGTAATTGACAGCACAGCGGCCTGATCATGATTAACTAAGCAGTTACCGCCAGAGGCTGCTGACCGGTGGATGACCGGTCAGCGGTATACCCGCAAACGCCCACGGCACAATCCGGGACGATCTTTTGTCATCTATCATGATTATCGGTTCAATTCATGGTTAACCTGACCCGGCCCGAGACAGGGGTATCATTGTAATACACTTTTATATAGTGGGTTATAATCGTGCCACTTCTTTTCCGTAATCAGCAGGTAAGCCGAAGTCGGGTATGAGGGGTTGATGTTCATGCGAATACGCTTCAGACTGGAATACACTACACTGTTGCCTGACTGGTGTTGACTTGTGACAAGGCGAACCGGAAGAATTGTTTGTCTTATTTTGAAATCTGGCGGTCGGGTTTATATTGCCGATGTGCCAGTTGATGGATGAAACATATGCTGAAACTTGCAGCGTTGATTGATAACCCCGGCGAACCGCCCATTGACAGCCGGTACCAGGCACCGGAGCAATTGAAGGCACTGGGGTATACCGGCCGGGTTATTTACGGGACAACGGCTTTATCAGGCGTGGAAAGTGCCGAGGTGATCAGTGACGCCGAAATGCGTCGCTGGGTGCAGAACGCCATGGATGAAGTAACACGTACGATTGACAGCTCCCGTCGTGCGGGACTCGATGTTTATCTTTTTTATGATTGCCTTGTTCTTGCCACTGATGTTGTTGAGCGTAATACGAATGCATTGACCTGTCGCGGACGTCGGGATGTGTTATGTCCGGCCAGTGAACAGGCGGTCGAGTTGTCTGTCAGAGCGATGGAAACACTGCTTCGGCGCTGGCCGGAGGTCAGCGGTATCGTGTTACGATTCGGCGACTGTGATGCCGGGCGCCTGCCGCATATCATGGGTAACGACATTTACTTCCCGCATTGTCCGCGATGCAGTCAGCTAGGCCGGGCGGACAGAATTGCCGGGATTATCGATCGTTTTTACCAGCGAGTGGTCATGCATCACGATAAACAGTTGATCGTTCGCGGCTGGAATGTCCGGCCGGGCGGTTTGCATGATACCGCGGACCTGGCGAGGCGTGTGGTCGAGCGGTTACCGGGTGAGCCGGAAGATTCGCGACTTATTTTGTCATTTAAATTCACGCAGACGGATTTCTGGCGGTATCAACGCTGGAACCCATCCTCACTGGTTTGCGGGAAACGGCCGGTTATCTACGAATTTCAATGCCAGCGTGAGTTTGAAGGCAAAGGCGGCTTACCGAACTGGCAGGCGCCACTGTGGCGGGATGGTTATCCCGAATTACAGGAGGCGGATTCACCGAGCGGGCTGGCAAAGGTAGTGGATACGGTGAACCTTGCGGGGGTATGGGCCTGGGTGCGCGGTGGTGGATGGGGTGGTCCATTTGTGAATAATGAAACATGGATCGATGCCAATGTCTATGCACTGGCGAAACTGGGCGCCGATCCGAAGATGAATGTGAAAGAACTGTCTAGGCAATGGGTGGATGAACGATTGGATATCCCGGATCCGGCCATTGCGGATTGCCTGATGACAATACTCGATCATTCACCGCAGATCATACTTCAGGCTTTTTACATTCATGCCATTGCTGCGAAGAAGAATAAGCCCTGGCACCCGAATGCCGACTGGATACAGGATGACCTGCTGGATGTCCAGGCCGCCTGGCGGATGATCCAGCGTCTGCCTGAGCACCAACTCGATGAAGTACTCCACGAGAAGCAGTCAGCCTCGGAACAAATCACTGCTGATCTCGGTTCGCTTCAGCACCTTCTAAGTGCAGAGAATCAGCATGTGATCGAGCCGTTGGTCAACAGTCTTCAGTACGCGGAATCATTCATCCATACTTTGCGTGATCTGCTGACCGGACTTGTCGCCTATCGCCGATTTCTGAAAAGCCGTCAGCCGGCGTCAGCCCAGATCGCCAGGCAGAAGCTTTTCGATGCACAGGCGCACTGGAACCATCATACCCAGCGACACGGCTCACTGCCCGGCGCAGCGACGGCGTTTCGTGAGGTGCATTTCTGGGAACTGACGCAGAAAATCCTCGATGAACTGAACGAGGCCGGCTGAGAGATCATTTTGCATTGAACCAGTCTGGTCCGATGCCGCAATCGACTTTCAGAGGGACTTTCAGTGACATGGCAGTTTCCATTTCATGCCGAATGACGGCGATTGCCTCATCGCTGAATGACTGCGGCGATTCAATAACCAGTTCATCATGAATCTGCAGCAGGATTTTCATCGGCAGATTGTCCGCTTCAATTCTGCGGTACAGGTTCACCATGGCCCGCTTGATCAGGTCGGCGGCGGAGCCCTGCACAACCGTGTTGATCGCGAGTCGTTCGCCCAGTGCACGAGCCTGGCCGCTTTTCGCATTGATCTCAGGAATGCGCCGCCTGCGTCCGAGCATGGTAGTGACATAACCATGTGCAAGTGCCTGTTGCACGCAGGCGAAAAGGAACCGATCGATACCCGAGAAGCGTCTGCGGTAGTCTTCGATAAGCTTACGTGCTTCACCCACATCCATCCCTTCGATCCGCCTTGCCAGGCCGTAGGCCGTTACGCCGTAAATAATACCGAAATTGATGGTTTTAGCGTGAGAACGCTGCTGCGGGCTGACCTGGTCCGGTTGAATGCAGAAAACCTCGGCGGCGACGGCGGTATGAATATCGGCATCCTGGTTAAAGGCTTTGATCAGTTCATCGTCATTGCTCAGATGTGCCAGGATTCGCAGTTCGATCTGTGAATAATCCGCACTGATCAGAACGTGGTCCTGCCCGGCAACGAAGGCTTTGCGGATATTCCGGCCGATGTCGGTACGGATGGGGATATTCTGCAGATTGGGCCCGCTGGAAGAGAGCCGGCCGGTGGCTGTACCTGTTTGATGAAAGGTGGCATGGATTCGTCCGGTATGCCCGTTTATACTGGTTTTCAGGCTTTCAAGGTATGTGCCTACGAGTTTGGTCAGTTGACGATACTCGATAATCAGCGGCGGCAGCATCGATGCCGCCTGATCGAGTCCTTCCATGTCACACAGTTTTTCAAGCACTTCAATATCTGTTGAAGGGCCGGTACGGGTTTTTTTGACGACCGGCAGCTTCAATTGGTTGAAGAGTACATCAGCCAGTTGTCTGGGGGAATCGATATTGAACGGTCCACCGGCGTATTCATGGATCGAATCACGCAGTTGAACGATCCGGCGATTGAGTGATGTTTTCTGCTGGTCGAGGATGTCAGGCTCCACCCTGATCCCGTTGTCTTCCATGACGGCGAGCACCTCGACCAGAGGCATTTCAACATCCTCGGCCAGGCGTTGCATGCCCTGGTTTTCCAGTTCCGTCCTGAAATGCTCATACAATCGTAGCGTCAGGTCGGCATCTTCCGCGGCATAGACCGTTGCCTCCTTCAGCGGGATGGTATCAAAAGTTTTCTGAACGACGCCACGTTTTCTCGGCCCGATCAGGTCAGTGATCGGGATCATGTCATATTGAAATACCGCCAGTGCCAGATCATCCAGGCTTTTTGCGGGTGAACCAGTCAGAAATGCGGCGATCATGGTATCGAACAATCTGCCCCGCAGACGGAGTCCGGCGTTTTTCAAGACCAGCAGATCATATTTCAGATTATGTCCGCATTTCGGCAAGTCGGGATTTTCAAGCACCGGTCCGATGAGACTGAATACGGCCTGTTTGTCCAGATGCGAATCCGGTTCAGGCGATCGAATGGGAATATAGACGCCGCTGCCGCTCTCCCACGCCAGGCTGATACCGCATAATTCCGCATGGTGTCCAAGTCCGATTGTTTCGGTATCGACACTGATAACCGGCCGGTGAATGAGTGTATCCGCCAGTTCCTCCATTTCTCGGGTTGTGGTAACAGCACGATACTTATCATACCGCTGTGCCGGAATATTCACGGCCGGGTTCACATTGTCGCCCGACGTTTTTGTATCGTCCGCTGCGAAAAGTCCGACAAGGAAAGAATCGTTACCTGCATCCGAATCGCTCGAATCGGTGATGACCTTCAGATCATTCGCCTGTTTCACCAGCCTGTTGAAATCGTTCAGATGACGGTTGAACCCGAGTTGCTTGAACAGTCTGACAATCGCATCGGCCCTGATGTCACCGATACGGGCCTTATCCAAATCGAATTCGAGGTCAATATGCCGGTCAAGGGTGACAAGTTTCCTCGCGGTTTCCAGGAACGGTTTTGCTTCTTCAATATTCTCACGCCTTTTACCCTTGATCCTGTCCAGATTCTCCAACAGGTGATCGAGCGAACCGTATTGCTGTATGAGTGTGGAAGCGGTTTTCGGGCCGATACCTGTAACACCCGGGATGTTGTCGACTGTATCACCGATCAGGGTGAGCATATCAACGACCTGATGCGGCCGAATCCCTTTGTTATCCAGAAGCCACCGGGTGTCGATGGTCGTATCGGTGTGGATGTCGAACATGGTCACACGATCACCGAGCAGTTGTTGCAGATCCTTGTCTTTTGAGACGATACGGATTTGAATATTCCTGTAACCGGGATCATCGAGAATTTTCTGAGTAATTGTCGCAATCAGATCATCCGCTTCAGCGCCGGTTCTGCCGATAACGGGTATACCGAATTGCTCCGTTATTTCAAGCATTCGCGGGATCTGTTTCTCGAAAGTTTCGGGCGGCGCCTCGCGATTCGCTTTGTAGTCACTGTAAAGTTCTTCGCGAAACGTTCTGCCCGGCGTATCAATCGCCATGACTGCATAACGCGGGTGAAACTGGTCGAAAAGCTTGATCAGCATACCGGTGAAAGCGAAGGTGGCGTTTGTCGGTTCGCCGGTGACGGGACTTGTCATTTCATTTCGGATTGCATAGAACGACCGGAACATCTGGGCATGTCCGTCGATCAGATACAGGATGTCATGAGATGCGGCAATTGGCATCAGGCATTACCAGTCAAGTGGCCGTTGCCAGGCGTGGAGCAATACATCGAGATCAATCGAAAGCAACCGGCCATGCCGGTTATCTCTTACCATAAGGTGGTCGTGATCGCAGAACAGGCCGATCTGTGCGAACGGTATTCCCGTCTGACGCAGTTGGCGGACCAGCGGATCGAGTTTATCGGGTGAAACTTCCAAGAGGTATCTGCCGGGTGACTCGGCAAAGCAAGCGGTGATCGGATCCAGCTCGCGTTCGACCGGCAGATTGCTGATGTCCATCTCGAGTCCGAGCCGGCCGGCGAACGCCATTTCCGCAGCAGCGACGAGCAGCCCGCCGTCCGAACAGTCGTGTACGGATTCAACCAGTTGTTCACGGATCAGTTTTGCCACGATTCGGGCGTTGGCCGGCGCGGTTTTCAGATCGACCTTCGGGACGGTCATGTTGCGTGTGGTATCGTTGATTATCATGCGATAATGCGAACCGCCCATCGCCGAGCCGGTCGCACCGATGACCAGCATCATGTTCCCGGGGTGTTTGGCGTCCATTGACCTGCACAGGCCGGTATCCGGCACAATGCCCATCGCCGTGATCAGAAGCGTCTGGGGAATGGTTATCACGCAGCCGTCTTCACTGGTGAACTGATTATTCAGCGAATCCTTACCCGAGACGAATGGAGTGCGATAGGCGATTGCTCCGTCATAACAGGCCTCCGCCGCCCGCACCAGTGTGCCGAGTTGCCGGGGATCATCGCAACCGGGCCAGCAGAAATTGTCCAGTATTGCGATGTGATCCGGATCAGCGCCTACGCAGATGACGTTGCGTACCGCTTCATCGATTGCTGCGAGCGCCATCCAGTAAGAATCACCGTCAAGTGCGAGCCCCGATTCGGTTGCGGTTTCGGAAATACCCGGCGAAAGTCCGCAGGCGAGTGCGATACCACGCGTACTATCAAGACGGGGCCGAAAGACAGCAGCATCGGACGGGCCATCTTCCTTTGGACCCATCAGCGGCTTGATGACCGATCCGCCCTGGACTTCGTGATCGTACTGGCGGATGATCCATTGTTTACTGGCGATATTCGGGTGTTCGAGCAGTGAAATGAGCAATTCGCCCGGATCCGATCGATGTACTCCGGCCTCGGTGCGGGCCGTTCGACATGCGAACATATCCGTATCCCACTTCGCTTCTCGAGTTGGTGTGGGAATTCCCTTGTGCAGCAGCGGCATGGTCAGTCGTCCGACCTCGGTACCATGATAGTGGATGACCAGAACGGGATCGCCCATCCCCGGCCCGTTCGCATGCCAGCCGAATTGGCCCAGCTCGCACATCGGAACATCTTCAAGTTCACAGAGCCGGCGTAGCGAGTCGACCCTGTCCGGCGCAACCGCCAGCACCATGCGTTCCTGCGCTTCACTGATCCAGATTTCAGTGTAACTCAGTCCCTGGTATTTCAAGGGCGCATTTTCGAGATGAATGCAAGCCCCCGTCTTTTCACCCATTTCTCCGACCGCACTGGAAAACCCGCCTGCGCCGCAGTCCGTGATGGCATTGAACAGGCAACCGCTTTCATGATCACGCGCCTGGATGATGACATCCAGCATTTTCTTTTCCGTGATGGGATTGCCGATCTGGACGGCGTGCGAAAACTCATCTGCGTGACTGTCGGTCAGTTCGGCCGAACTGAACGTCGCGCCATGGATGCCGTCCCGTCCGGTCGCACCGCCCAGAACGATAATGCGGTCACCGATCTGAGCCCGGCCGAAACATTTTGATACCGGCAGCATGCCTACAGAACCGCAGTAGACAAGCGGATTGCCCAGATAATTCTCATGAAAATATACAGATCCGTTCACTGTCGGGATTCCCATCCGATTTCCATAGTCACGCACGCCGGCAACGACCTGTTTAAGTATCCGCCTGGGACTCAGAACGCCTTTGGGCAGATCAGCCGTATCCGGGGAAGCGACACAGAAAATATCCGTATTTGCCACAGGCATAGCGGCCTGTCCGGTTCCGATGACGTCACGAATGCATCCGCCGATTCCCGTTGCCGCGCCACCGTAAGGTTCGATTGCAGAGGGATGATTATGTGTTTCGACTTTGATGCATACCGCCCAATCGTCATCGAACCGGACCACCCCCGCGTTATCCTCGAATACGCTGATGCACCAGTTGCGGTAATGCTCGTCTTCCATCAATTTGAACGTTGCGGCGGCGACCGTGCTCTTGAGCAGATTGTGAATGGTGACGGAGCCGTCATCATTGACCTGGTGGCCGGGGCGACTTGCGATCTGTCCGGCGGAGGCGTCCGGGACAGGCATACCGCTGCCCGCCGGGCCGTGATAGCAGATCGTCGATTTCAGCGTTTTGTGTACGCAGTGTTCCGACCAGGTCTGTGCAAGTGTTTCAAGTTCGATGTCCGTCGGTTCCCGTCCGACCCAGCGGTAGTAATCACGAATCGCCTGCATCTCGGCCAGTGAAAGAAAGAGATGGCCGTGACGAGACAATTCCTTCAAACCATGGTCATCGAGGTCGCGAATTGGAATATGAATCACCTTCAGATCATAACTGTGTCCCTTTGGAAACTGATCAGGATGGTATGGTTCTGTATGAATAGATTGAATAACGGGATTGGCCAGGTACCTGCCGGCGAATGATTCGAGCGATTCCCGGGCCGGTCGGGTCGAGTCGCCATCATGGACAAGGTCATAACGGATCGCGGTACGCACTGCCAGGTTGCGTTCCCGTAACGCGGGGAACATATCCCGGATGGCATCTTCCGTTGACTGAGCCACCGGGTCCATGACCCCCGGCAGATAGTGCACCTCGATGACCGAACGGTTATCATCCGCAACGCGACAACCGAAATATCCTTCCTGATTGACCGGATCCACAAGCAGTTCAGCAGCGATCCTGTCGATATTCTCGTGGCTCAACGCAGCTTCGATGAGATAAATCCGTGTGGTGTGGATTTCGATCACGTTGCCCAGTTCCCGCACGGCATCTGTGATCAGAGCCTTTCCCTGGGGGTCGACCTGGCCGCCCGCAGGACGGACCTCGATGCGGTGGACACGTGTAACAGTTTGTTCTACAGGCACTTCGGTCATGGTTGTCGCAGTCATGCATTCTCCTGATCTTAATGAGCACAGGAACGATCTGTGGATGATAAGGTGAAACTGGGGAAAGTTCTATCGCTGATTACATCCCGGCATAATTCATTTCAAAAAACCAGCCCTATCCGGGAGTAAACAGTTGCCATTGATCAGGGTGTGTCTCGGCTCCATACATGGTCAACGCCGCATGAAGCAAGCTCTTGCGACAGCCTGTCGTGAATGAAAATGCGCGATATACTGGATTCTGGACAGCTGATTAACACTACAGCGCTATCAAGGTCCCCTGGTGCGCTTCAGTCGTGACCTG
>CAYRND010000024.1:0-31815 GCA_964425365.1 uncultured Phycisphaeraceae bacterium | reverse complement strand
GGCATTATTGCGCCTGCCGGGCTTGTGGGAAGATGGGTTGGCCGGACGCTTACAGTGATACGCTGAACTATCACCGTTTCGAGGGGAAATTTCTATCTCGCTGTTATAGCAAGATGGAAATGGTGGAGGTAGGGGGGGGCGGGTGAGGGATATGCGTGTCAACTTTAAAATGACAAGGGCATGCTGATAAGCAGCCGGTTGCAATGATTGGTTTATCAATGCACTGATGGTTAATATCGTACACCATGAAATAAAAATCGGCCGATCAGGCGACCGGCCGATTTCCCGTATGAAGGATGAAGGAGTACGTAATGAGTGACCTTCAGCAATAATCCTGCAGCGTCATTCCCCGTTTACCCGCTGCAGGCTGTCTTTCCCTTTAACCTTTCATACTCATAAACCTTGACTCTTGAACTTGGAACAATATAAAAGGGTCGGCTGCCTGAGTGTGGGGGAGTGGGGGGGCAGGCAGCCAACCGCATCAGGTTATTATCACGGGTTGAACCCGGTGACATTTCTGACTTTCAAGGGCAGAGCGACCGTTGAGCTCTTGCTGGCGCCGGTGAATCCGACGTACAGCGTATCGGGTACATTGCCGCCGAACTCGGTGTAGACATGCTTGATAAGCTGCCAGTTCACACCGTCGGCACTGATGTAACCGAAGAACTCGGTTCCGACTCGCTTGAGTCTTCGCCACTGGTCAGGAATCTCCGCCGGCGGATCGCTGTAGACGGAATGCGCCTGGGCGCCGCCGCCCGGGGTGGTTCCGCCGTCGACCCATCGCCATTCGACCATTCCCAGCGGCGGGACGTCGCCGTTATCCCGGCCGCGACCGAAGTTGGCAACGAACTTAGCGTCGGAGCTCAGGTCGAAACGTGCCATCACGCCGGCCTTCGCCCAGAACGGCTCGAAGCCGTGATCGGGCATCTCCTGCTCGAAGACCTGGAATGCGATATCGAAGTCGCCGGTGATCGGCTGGTAGGCGAAGAAGCACTCGTCGTTACTGACGTGGGCGGCGATTTCCCAGCCGGCCAGCGTCATATCGTAACCGTTGTCGACCTCGGTGATGGTACCCCATCCGCCGCCCCAACTGATGGTCTCGAACTGTGGCAGGCTGCCGCATTCACCGGTTGTGGCGGAATCTTCATTGCTGTACGCGGAATCGTAGAGCGAATTGTAAGCCCGCACACGGTAGGTGTACGCGGTGAGTTCGGTCAGGCCGCTGACCAGCAGTGACTGGACGTTTTCACCGGCGGTGGCGACTTCGATGAAGCTGCCGGTACCGATCTTCTGTTCGATCTTGAATCCGGTTTCGTTGCCGGCGTTATCCGTCCAGGCCAGGTTGACCTGGGAGCAACCGTTGGCGGTGGCCGTCAGGCCGGTGGGCGCCGCCGGTGGCGTCGGAGGAACCGGGCAACCGAAGTAGTGGATGGCGTCGATGTAGGTCCATCCGCCGCCCTGGCAGACGATGCGAATGGTGTGTTCGCCGCTGCCGAGCTCTGACTTGCTGTAGACGATCTGCTGGTAGGCGGTGGTGCCGTTGAAGCTGATGGTGGCATCAGGCGTGCCGTCGATCAGAATCTGTGCGTTGCCGCCGTACGGCTGCAGGTCGGCGATCAGCTCGATGGAATCACCGGTGATGGTGATTTCGGCGTAAGCGCCGCTGGAGTCGGTTTCGTGGAGGGTGGTATCGTATCGCCCGCTCCATCCGCTCTGAGCGTTCCATGACCCGCTGTAGCTGATCATGCCGTCGGCGTCGTCGACCGTTTCATCGGTGGGCGTGCACGATTCGGTGGTCGCTGTGGCGATGTTACTCATCGGGCCGTTGCCATCGACGTTGTAAGCGTAGATCCGGTAGTCATACGTGGTATCGGCGAGCAGTCCCGCGTCGACGTGCTGACTGACCAGTCCGACGGTGGCGATTTCGACGAATTCGGTTTCCGTATCGAGCTTGCGTTCGATGACGAATCCGTCTTCGTTATCGTTGGTGTCGGTCCAATCGAGCGTGATCATTGACACGCCGCCGGTGGCTGTCAGCGCAGGCGCTTCAGTCGGCGGGTCAGGGATATGAGGCGTGGCTTCATTTGAAAGCAGCGACTCATGTGCCCAGGTATCCACGGCGGAGACGCAGTAGTAGTACGTTGTGCCGACGAGTACCTGGCTGTCGATGATGTTGGTGCCGCCGAACGCAACGGCGACGACGTTATAAGGACCACCATCAGTCGTGGAACGATGGACTTTGTAGTACAGCACCGGCGGATTGGTTTCGGTGTTAGCATCCCAGGTGAGTGTGATGCGTCCGTCACCCAACGTTGCCACCAGACCGGCCGGCGGATTGGGATCCGGCGGCCCGTCGGTGGTCTCGCAGCTTTCGCCGGTGTAGTTCGAGTACATGTCCGCGCCTTCGACCTGGTTATAGGCCCGTACGCGATAGCAGTACTCGGTAGCAAAATCCAGCCCTCCGTCACTGTACTGGATGGTATTGCCAGTGCCGAATACACCTGCCACGGTTGCGATCTCGGTAAAGGTAGCCTCCCCTGCGGCCTTTCGCTCGACGCGGTAATCGATTTCCTCGTCCTGGTTGTCACCGGCATTATCAAGCCAGGTCAGGTCGATCTGACTATGACCGGCTGCGATGGCGGCCAGGTTACTCGGATCAGCCGGTGCATTCTCCGCACCGCTGCAAACCGGGGTATAGACGAAGTAATCAACGTAGCACCAGCCGTTGCCGTCGATCGTCATGACAAGGTCATGGCTGCCGCTGCCGAGGTTGGTGTATGACGCCACGAGAACCGAGTCGGCGTCCGGGCCGTTGAAGTCGGCTGATGCAACTGAAATACCGTCGATCATCACCGACGCCGTACCGCCCCAGCCACGGGTATCCGCATACAGGTCGATACTACCGCCTTCAAAACTCAGCGACGCTGTTGCACCGGCGCTTTGACTTTCATGCAGCGTACCCATGTAGCGTGTGGGTTCGTTTTCTTTCGTACTCCACGTGCCGGTATAGGTGATGGCGGGGTCAAAGTCGTCGACGTTGATCGGTTCGCTGATGCACGCGGTGCGTGCGGAAGCCTGGTTCGAGTAAGCGGAATCACCAGCGCGGTTGGTGGCACTGACACGGTAGGTATAAGTGGTGCTGGTAAGCAGTCCTGTGTCAGCGTGTGCGACGGTGCCGCCGCCGACCGTTGCGACTTCGGTAAATTCCGTTTCGTCCTGGCTTTTGCGTTCGATCTTGAATCCGTCTTCGTTATCCGAGTTGTCGGTCCAGCTCAGATCGATCACCAGTTCCGCCTGTCGTGCCGTTGCGGCGAGGTTGCTCGGCGCATCGGGTAGCGTAGGCAGAGTGATTTCTGTGTCGGTATCGGAATACTCGGAGTAATTACCGCCGCCGAGATCAGCGCGAACGCGATAGGTATAAGCGGTATTTTCCGCCAGGCCGGTATCACTGTAGGACGTCGTATTGGCGCCCAGTTGAGCGATTTCCGAGAAGCCGGCGCCTTGGCTGCGTTCGACGCGGATGCCTGCTTCATTACAGGCCGGGTCGATCACCCAGGTCAGGTCGATCTGACTGGTGCTGACGGCGGTGGCATCGAGTGACACGGGTACGCAGGGATCGAGGTCGACCAGGACGAGTACACTGTCGGTACCGCCGAACGGCGATGAGAAGTACCGGTTCCCGCCGCCGTGGTTCACCGTACCGATGATGTTCTGCTGGCCGTTGACGCAATTGATCCATTTACCGTCGTAAGAACCGGCGTCCATGTTCAGATCGAACCCGCCGCCGTTCTGTTTGTACACGGCGTACTGCCGGCCGGGTTCGGCCAGTGCGATGCCGTTGTTGTTGACATTGCCGTATGGATTCATCTTCCAGAACTCGATTTCATTATTCATCACATCAGCCATGATATCGATCGCCATCGCGGCGTTACCATAGGAGAAGATATGCGATGAATTGTTGCCTGTTTCGCATGACGGCATATCGTTCCAGGTCGAAGCGGCGGCGGTGAAGGTATTGGCCCATGCTGTCCGGCGAACGGAATCTTCGCAGGCGCCGTAGCAGCTACGCCACATGCCCCAGCATTCACTGTGGAACACCGGCTTATCATAAGCGTCCTGGGCGGCCCACATATGATCATGAACCTCCCATGCCGATTGAATACAACCGTTTCGATCCGGCGAAACGACTTCAGCTGCGACGAACAGGTAGTTGTGGTAGTTCCACCAGCCGTTGTAGAATTCGTTGGCATGGTACGTACCCTGCATGTAGGTACGCAGGTGATCCCACGGATCGAACTGGTCGAGCAGGTCGACAAGCTGGCGTTCATTCGCGCCGTCGTTGGTTTCGTAAGTGAAGTTGAAGCCGCAGACGATTGCCATGGGTGCCATGCGTGCACAGACGTATTTCACGTAGTACTCACGTTCGAAAGTCGACAGTGAACTCCATCTCGGGCCCTGTTCCTTACCGTCGAAACCTTCGAAGAAGTGAACGCCGACGTCATGGTCGTTCAGCCACTTCATGTGCTTGTCCATCTGGTTCCAGATATCCAGGCGCATGGTGCTTGAAGGTGAGGCGTTGCTGTACAGGTAGGCATCGATATGCGGCCCGCAATCTTCGAGAATCTGATGCTTGTACGATACTGGTAGCAGGCCGGCCATCTGGAAGTGGTTATAGCCGCGATCAACCAGTTTCTGATAAGCTTTTGGGGCCACCTGGTTGATATCCTGCGTCATGACATGGTGCGGTTTGATGTAGTAGGACTTCAGGAAGACCGGGTCCGTCCCGTTATAGGCGAACCAGTTGCGGTTGTTCTGGTAGGCCTTGATGATGCCCTTACCGGCGTTGGTAGCGACGCAGTTGAAGCTGCCGCTGCCGCCGGGCGTGGAATCGGACCACGACCAGGTGTAGTTCCATGTCCCGAGTTCATCGGGCATGAAACGCATCTTCCAGACGTTACCCGAGCCGGCGTTGCCGCCGCCGTTGCCGTCACCGTCGAAGAATCCGTAGAAGTTGACGGTTTTGCCCGTTCCGGGATGGTTGTAGGTGACGTTCAGGTCGACGTCTCTGAACCGGTTCCCGTACGAGTTATTGTTGGTAACGCTCTTTTCAAAGAGCCGGTACAACGGCACATCTTCACCCCGCGCCGTACTGAGCACCGGAACGACCAGTGCAAAAAGAATGGTTAATGGCAGAATGTTTCTACAATAACATCGAGACATGGTGATCTCCTCCTTCTACTGGTTAGGATTTGATTGACAAAAGTGAAATCTCTTCTCTCATCTATTACTACGCAAACACATGTGAACTTTCTTCTGTCTTCTTCAGGGTTCTAGTGCTACATGAAACCGTTCTTCTCCATCAGAGACGTCTTAATGCAATCACATGAAGTTCTATGGCGACATATCCGATGCACATACAAATATACTTGCGCCGCAGGACATGACCACGGGTTATTGCGTCTTTATCTTTCTCATCTGCGACATCACCGGTGACGTCGTTCATGGAAACGGTGTGGTATGGACCGGTGTTGACTATTCAGCGTAAGTCTTTTTAAATAATGAAAATAACGCGATTATTCGTTGCGTATTCTGTTTGGAATGTATTCAGGCATTGATTGAATTGTGAGGGTGCGTCAATTTTGACGCCGCATTTTAACCGAAAGCGGCAACAAGAGCGTCGCAAATCACCTATACATGATCGTACCTGTCACCTGTCAGAGGGTCAGGTATGTCAAGCTGGGTGATCAGTAACGTTTGTGCCGGTGGTTCGATCGGATTGAATACATAGCCGTTATGTCGGCGTTCATGGCATTCGCTGAAACTTGATTCTGGATATTGTGAGTTATCTTGCCCCGAATTTACCCGCGAATGGTGTCGATGAACCCTTATTCCTTATGGCAGAATACAGAATATTATGCGGATCATCTGAGCAGCCACCAGATAGCAATCAGTTCCAGTCCGATCAGACAGACGATCATGCCTGCGACCGTCATGGTATAACGTCCTGGGAATATGGATGCCAGTCGTATGGTTTTCGGGGTCGGAACCATGCTGAGTTGGGCGTGTCCAGCCGTCGGACAGTAATCACCTGCATGTCCGCGACGCGCCTGGTCCTGGACAATCGCGATGATCAGATTACTGTCGAATAACGTGAGCCCCAGTAATCGTCCCAGTCTGATCAGCTTTTCGCGATTCTCCGGCGTCAGGAGGCTGCCCTCGAGGTGCTCGGCCGTTCGCACCGCCAGGACCCATCGCGGATCATGGGCGGCCGTGATCGGCTCGATCGCAGGCTTTTCAAATGCCGGATCATGAGGCGAGTCGACATATTTCAGCGGCGGCGGTACAGCGGTCGTCTGCGGTTGATGCGAGCATGTTCGTTTCGCAGTACCCGCGGGTATGAACGCTGACCTGCCAGTTCGCATACCGTAACGGCGCCTGGCCTGGCCGGCACGACTTGTATCACCAGCTTTCATGTACCGACTCCCTTTTCCCATGGCAGCGACCTGTGTGGCCCGCCTGCCTATCTAAAAATAGCACATTTTCCGTTCAATCCAAGACAGTTTCACACGAAGCCGATCATTTTTGGTGTTTGAAAGGGCGATGGGGCCTGCTTTCTACGCTTTACCCATGCCATGACGTACAATATGATCTTTCAAAGTTCGCCTCTCGACCACCTTTGGAGAGCTGATATGCAGGACGATATCGTCGTAATTTATACGGCCAACAGTCTACAGGAAGCGAAGATGCTCAGTGATCGTCTCTCGGAAGACAGCATCGACAGTTTCATTGACAATGTAACAAGCCCGCTGGACGGGCTGACGGCGGCGGAGCAGTCTGTTCAAGTCCGTGTTCGGCAGGATGATGTCGATGCCGCTCAACGGATTGTCGATGAATTTATGAGTGAAAAGGCTCCTGATGATGGCATTGACCAGGATGAATGACCATTGTCGCGTCCTGGCATGCATGTATTATGATTTCGCCCGGTTTTTTCATATCCCCAGTAGAACGAGTATCGTCGCCAGGACACCGGCCAGGCCGAGCAGTCCCAGCATGATCAGGAAGACACGGTAAATACCGGTGGCCTGACGCCGCTTATGATAGTCGGCTTCGAGATCATCATCCGTAATCCAATGTCCGCAATGGGGGCATTTGTCGCTGTCGGCGTAAATATCACGTTGACACGCCGGGCAGGTGAGAAATTCGGTTTCCACATCGGGCTGGTCCCATTCATCATCCATGTATTCATCGTTTTCGATGTTCATGATGCAGCACCTGAAGTCTGCATTTCACTATCGGGTTGTCTTCCGACAAGATCATAATCGATCGAATCAACCATGCGACATGAAATGATCTCGCCCGGTAACAGGGGTGATTCCGATTCAATATATACCTTTCCATCGATTTCCGGCGCCTGGAACGGGGTTCGGCCAAGCAGATACTTCAATTCAGCATGTAACGGGTATTTCGAATCATCGTACGGCGAGTCGGCGTGGCCGTCGATCAGTACCGGCAGGATGGCTCCCCGGTTGATGAGCGATTGGTTGTATTGCGATACAATCGCGAATTGCGATCGCATCAGTTCGTCGATCCGGTCGGCGACGACTTCGGCGGATGCGGTGTGTTCCGATTGTTGCAAGGACCATGCAGCGGTACCTTCCTCGGCTGAGAAAGGAAAGACACCCAAGGCTTCAAAACGGAAGTCACGGATGAAGGCCAACAGTTCCTCATGTTCCTGGTCTGTTTCGCCGGGGAATCCCGAGATGAATGTGGTTCGGACGGCGATTTCAGGTATTCGCCTTCGCAGTTGATTCAGCAGGGATTCGATCTGTCGCCGGCTGGTGTGTCGCCGCATCCGTGACAGGATGCCATCATTGATATGTTGCAGCGGCAGGTCGATGTATTTGACGAGATGTGCCAGATCGGCAATGGTATCGATAAGCGGTTCGCTGAATGTGGATGGATAGGCATACATCAATCTCAGCCACTTCCCGCCATGTTGTTCAGCGATGCGGTTTAACTGCTGCAGTATATATGCCAGACCGCCGGTTACACCGATATCCTTGCCGTAACTGGTAGTGTCTTCTCCAATGAGGATCAATTCGACCGCGCCGTCCTGAAACAATTCTTCTGCCTCGTGTAGTATGATTTCAGGCGATTTGGATCGCATCTGTCCCCGGATGGCGGGTATTGTGCAGAAAGCACATTGCTGGTTGCACCCTTCACTGATTCTCAGATAGGCGTAATGCCGAGGGGTCAGGCGAAGTCGTCCGCAGTCGTCTTCGTAGTACCCGTGAGCGGCCAGTCCCAGTCGCCGGCCTGCTTCAGCGGCATTTGCTGACAGGCCGCGGAAACACGGTTCGTGATCCGGTTGATTCACCGCCTCGACGATCCGGTCGCGATCGAATACGCCGATCAGGGCATCGATTTCCGGGCACCAGGTCAGCAACTGTTCACCATAGCGCTGGGTAAGGCAGCCGGCGACGATGAGTTTCTTTACCCGGCCGTCACGTTTCAGGTCGGCGATCCGTCTGATCTGCTCCAGAGACTCTTCCCTGGCCGCGGCAATGAAGCCGCAGGTATTGACCACCACGGCGTCGACCGGCTGCTCTTCGTCGAAATCAACCGGAATCAGTCCAGCTTCCGCGAGCAGGCCGAACATTTTTTCACTGTCGACAAGATTCTTCGGGCAGCCGAGACTGACGAATGATACCGTCTGGACCTGTTTGTGGTGCGTTGCCGTCATGTAGTGATGGCCAGTATCCGGTCAATCGAAATATCGGTCATATCAGCGGCCGAGGCGTGCGCTCGCGGATCGCCCGCGGCGGCGCCGACGGCAAGGACTCGCATCCCGGCCCGGGCACCTGCTTCAACACCCGCTTCCGCGTCTTCGACAACAAGGCAATGCTCCGGCTCGATCCCCAGTCGCTCGGCCGCCATGGTGAAAACCTGCGGATCCGGCTTCGATCGCTGGATATCATTACCGTCCACAATCGCATCGAAGCCGTCAAGCTGTCCGATGCATTCCATTATGGTCTTGCAGTTCCTGCTGGAGGATGCGACGGCGACCCGGATGCCGCGATCCTTCAGCGCCGTGATGACTTCCATGGCACCGGGCAGTGTATCGTTCGGCGTGAGCTTGCGGATGAATTCTCGATAATAACCGTTCTTGCGATCGGCCATTTTCAATTTTTCCTCGTCGCTGTATTTTCGCTCGCTCCGTTCGAGCAGAATATCCAGTGAAGCCATCCGGCTGACGCCTCTGAGACGATCGTTGATCTTCCTGTCGAAATAAATGCCTTCCTCGTCAGCCAGTTTCTGCCAGCCCTGATAATGGTATTCATCCGTTGAGACGATCACGCCGTCGAGATCGAAAATAACTGCTTTGATTTCATTCATGGGGAATGATGTCCTTCCTGTTCGTATTGTCAGCCCGTGTGAACGGGCGGGCCGTGTTTTTCCGGGGGCAACGGTCGCCTCCGGCTCGTTTTGTCGACGGTGATGGTTTCGCCGTAGAGATCGACCTGAACGTCAGGTCCTTCGATAACACGAAGCGATACATATTCAGGGTCCACTGCGACATTCAAGGTTGCTCCCTGATAGAGCAGGGTGAAGTCGAATGATTCCCACTGGCCAGGCAGTGCGGGTGAAAAACTCAGTCTCGGCCCATCGCTTCGGAGTCCGCCGAAGCCGTAGACGAAATTCATCCACGCCCCGGCCATGGCAGTGACGTGCAGGCCCTGGTTCGCATTGCGATTGTAATCATCGAGATCCAGGCGGGCGGCATAAAGCCAGTGACGGTACGCCTCTTCGTGTTTGTCAAGTTCACATGCCAGAATGGAATGGATCGAAGGTGAAAGCGAAGATTCATGACTGCAGCGAGGCTCATAATATTCGTAATTCACCTGCTTGACCCGGCGAGCATATTCGTGGCTGAAGAAAAACGTGAGCAGCAGGGCGTCCGGCTGCTTGATCATACTGGTTCGGAAAATGCGATCATATGCCCAGGTGTGGTAAATGGGGAATTTCTCCGGCGGGATGGCGTCCACATCGATATACGGCAGGTCGAAATAGCCGTCATGCTGTTCGTACAGGCCCGTCTCCGTGTTCTGATTGGTCCTGATTCTACCCGCGAGATGTTCCCACCGGTTGATTTCCTCGTCATTTACACGCCATCTGGCCATCGCCTTGTCGAGCTGGTCCGGGGAATCCGCCTGCATCCGCCTGATCACATCGAGTGTGTACTCGAACGACTTCTTCGCCATGATATTGGTATAAGCATTGTTATGAACCATCATGTGGAACTCGTCGGCACCCATCACGCCGTAGAAACCGAATTCATCGGTCGAACCACACCACTGGCCGCGTGAGGCGAAATAGCGGCAGACATTGATCAGTACGTCGATGCCCTTGGTATAAACCAGGCTACTGTCGCCCAGGACGCGTTCATAATGCCATAACGCGTAAGCGACTGCGGCGGTGACATGGATTTCGAGATTACCGTGCTGCCACAGGCCGCACAATTCCGTGCCGATGATCGTCGACATGGGGTAGCACGATCCTTCACAATCCATTTCGACGGCCCGCGTCATCGCCTGCTTGAGCTGCCTGTGCCTGAAGAGGACGAGATTGCGAGCGGCCTTCGGATTCGAGAACAGGTAGAACGGCAGACAGTACGTTTCCGTATCCCACCAGTAGACGCCACGGTACGCTTCGCCGGTCATCCCCTTGGCGCCGATATTCAGTGACGGATCGAACCCGTGGTAGGTCTGGTGCAGATTGAATATGCTGAACCGCAGGCCCTGTTGTGTGGCCGGATCACCGTCGACACGAATATCGCTTTTCGACCAGATTCCTTCCCATGTTTTCTGGTGTTGTTCCAACGCCTGGTCGAAGGTCGGTTTCAGAACCCGTCGGGCGAGCTTCAACCCGGCAGACCACGTTTTACTTACGGGCACTTTACTGTTTCGTTCCGTCAGATTCGCCACCAGTTTTTCAACCGTGGTTGTCCGGCCGGTATTTAACGGGAGTATCAGTTCATAACCCAGCGAATGATCGTCACCGACGATGGCAGGTTTCGCTTTTGTGTCAGTACGCAGACGGAATGACGAAAATATCTTCATGCCGGTGTTCTGTGTTTCGCCCACCATGGCGGGAATATCACCGGTGACATCCCACTTGACACATCGCCAGTATCGCTGGTTCATTTCCACGTGCAGTGTATTGAAATCGAGCCCGGCGATCAGTTTGATCCGGCCGTTGAAGTTCAGCGGTTCGATCAGGATTTTCTGTCCGCCCAGATGAGGCTCGGCCATACTGACGAAGCGGACGAAGGTCAGTCTGAGGCGTTTCTTCCGGCCGGCATGCCAGACAAATGATCGTGTGACGGTGCCCGCTTTCATGTCGAGCATACGCTGGTAATCGCTGAAGCGAGATCGGGCGAGGTCGAGCTGTTCACCGTCAAGTTCGATTCGTGTCCATAACCAGTCAACCGCATTCACCATGAAGTGAAGGGTGGTGGCCAGTCCTTTGAACGTGGCGGGATGGTCGATGGGAATCTGCTCATAGACACCGTTGAAGAAACTGCCCAGCAGCGAGTGGCCGGAGTAACCCTCTTCATGGTAACCGCGGACACCCATATGTTCGTTGGCCAGTGAAAAAACAGATTCACTGACCATGGCACGGTCCGGGTGAAATCCCTTTTCGGCTACCAGCCAGGGGTCGACTTCATAAAAACGTTGGGCAACTTTGGCCATGGTATGGTTTCCTTGTCTCGGACGAATTTTGACGATTGTCAATCTGCTCAGGCGTGAGTCAGCCAAGTTATCAGGCAGGGTAATATTCGTCAAAAACACGCCAATATAACCGGAGGTGGCATGAACAGCGGTTTTTGACGTGAAAACGGCAAGAATTCAGCTACATCCGTATTTTGATCAGATCAAGCAGACTGGATAGAACCACGATTTATGCAAGGATTTCCTGGTTCTGCTGTAAATCCATTATGAATATGGATTTGCAGTATTATATCTCGGCAAATGGTCGGAATAAATGTTTGGCAAGAAAGAACCTGAATAGCATGCTTATTAAAGCATCCTCGATGGTGTCCGATGGGGGCATTCAGGGGGATTTGTGGGGGGGGGTGTGGTAGGGCATCCGGTGGGGGTGATCAGTTCTCAGGTTGTATCTCTGGCCGGGAACGAGCTGGATCGTTACGATGCTGTGAGGGCGGAACCGGTCGGCTGGTTTTTCAAGAGCCGAGGACCTTGTGCTTCATGCGAGATAAAATTTATTCACGATTGATGTGGACGGTAGTGGTGTTCATGGTCTTGAGCTGCATGAAGGTCGCCGCCTCGGCCGATACACCGGAATCACTTAAGCTCAGTATACAGAACTATCCGCGGGTGGATGGTTCGATCTCCACCCAGCCCCTTGGTGTTCTGGCTGCTTGCCAGTTGACCGACATTCCCTATGAATGGGTGGTGGAAGGTGACCGCCGCTGGCTGCAACCGGTCATCCGCAAGAGCAGCCGGAGTCTGGAAAATGAGCTGCTGGCAGGACGGCGTCCGTCCGGCACCGACGAACTCAAACTGCTCAATCGCACCCGGCACAATGGAACGAATCAGAGTTACATGGCGCTTATTGAAGGGCATGCGGACCTGATTCTGGTTGTGAGGCAGCCGTCCGATGAAGAACTCGCCATTGCCGAAGCCAAGGCGGTCGAACTGGAAGTAACGCCCATCGCACGTGACGCTTTTGTTATTCTGGTCAATATCCGTAACGTGGTTGAAAACATGGGCCTTGATAAACTTCGCGATATTTACACCGGAACAATACACAATTGGAAACAGCTTGGCGGGGAAGAACAGAATATCCATGCCTACCAACGTAACAGGCATTCCGGTTGCCAGGAGATCATGGAACAGCTTGTCATGAAGGGCAATGAAATGATCCAGCAGCGTGAAATGATGACCTACAGTATGATGGGCCCGGTGGATGCGATTAAACTCGATACCGCAGGCATCGGATACACTTTCTATTACTATCATACTCAAATGACTGTGAGTACAAACGTTAAAATGTGTTCAATCGCAGGTATCTATCCCAATCGACGAAGTGTCTTTTCGGGTGATTATCCGTTGATTACAGAAATCTACGTGGTAACACGTCAAGACATTCCCCACAGCAGCAATGCTTACCGCGTATTACAGTGGCTTCTGTCTGAAAAAGGGAAACATGCAATCGAAGAAAGTGGTTACATCACGGCACCCTGAGACAGGGGGTCAGGGTTTTCCCTGATCCCGTCCTTGTTGTACCGTTCGTCTTTAACAGCCTATTTTCAGACTGTTGTCAGGCACCACATCGAACGCGATTACAATCAATTGAAATAACAGTTTTACAATGGTTGTTATCGACACTGCCATCGTCAGGTGTTATAATGTCCGACCAGTCAGTTGATCTGTTTCTGACAGGCAGGGTTCAGTACAGTTGGGATAGAGAAAGTCGATGCCGTTCGAAGTTTCCATTCATAAGCGGAATGACTATATCCACATTGTTCTCAATGGTGAAGTGGCTGCGGGTGACGTATCACATCATGAGAATCCCTGGCAGCGTGTGATCGATGAATGTCGCTCGCATGATTGTTCCCGTGTGATTGTGGACCTTCGCCTCGCCGTCACGGAGCATCTGAGCGTCTTGTCGCTGTTCATGCTGGCAAAGCATCTGAGAGTGATACGTGACGAATCCATACAACTGGCATTTCTTGTCCGAACCGATCAGCGAAGGCCCGACCGGTTTTTCGAAACGGTTCTCTTTAATCGCGGTATCAACTTCCAGTTCTTCTACCAGCACGTAGATATACTGAACTGGTTCGGGCATGTGCTTGCCGGATCAGACTGTTCCTGTCACCCGGCATGATGCGACTGATTTGTTGTTGTCACGTCGCGATATCACGGCGGGTATCATGTCGTATCAAATGTTGGCAATCACGTCATTAAAGGGCTTGATGGAATCCGCTTTTCCCAGACTCGCCAGGCCCATCATTTGACAGAAAAACATAAAGCTGGAACATTATCCGTCGGCTGGATGATGCATCAGCCTGACCCTGTCATGAAACATGCATCAAGAAGGGATCAGCGATGACCTGGAACGGCGTGAATCAGTTTCTCGTGAAAGAACATGTGGGAATGTTCAAGGCGGCCAATAATTACGATATTTATGACCTGGCAACAGGAGAAAAACTGCTCGAATGTCGTGAACCGGGTCTCGGGTTCCTGACAAGGATGTTCCGTTTTACCGACTACAAGCGGATGACACCCTTTCATATCGAGATTCGTGATATGCAGGGCGATGTTGTGGTACAGATCAAACGTGGCATCTCGATTGCGCTTTCGAAAGTCGATGTCATGGATGGCTCGGGCCGCCGTCTGGGCGGGTTCAAGCAGAAGCTGCTGTCCGTCGGCGGCAGTTTTCATGTCCTCGATGAAAATGACTCCCCGGTATGTATGCTCAAGGGTAAATGGACCGGTTGGGATTTCAGATTCATGAACGGCGAGATGGAACTTGCCCATGTCACCAAGAAATGGACTGGTATCGGCAGGGAGATGTTTACCAGTGCCGATAACTACGTGCTGGATATCTCGTCCGATGTGCCGCCTGGATCGGACCTTCGGAAGCTGATTTTCGCGGCGGTGATGTGTATTGATATGGTGCTCAAGGAATAGCACATCAGAACAGCAGTTTGTTCGTCATGGATTCGTTGCCTACGAACAGGTCCGACCCGACAATTCCCAGTTCAGACAGGTTGTTGATTCGTCGTTTAGGTTTGGCATGTTTCGAGGGCGGCGCGTGAACTGCCGCCGGCAGGCTGTCCTGAGTCACACGGAAAAGCTCCGGAATCAGCTCCTGATAGTGTTGCCAGCGATTTACCGCTTTCTGATAGACTGGTTGGCGTACTTGTATGACACTGGCCGTCTTCACCGGACGATTAACCATGTGCGGATTCAGACAGGCGTCGTCCCATTCCAGGTCGAGGAAATCAACCAGCCGCCTGGCTGTCGGTTCAAGGTCGGCGACCGTCTCTTCATAATCGATATCATATATGCGTCCGGGAAATACCCGACGCCACCAGTTCATCATTCTCAGATACTCCTCGAATCGTGTGGTAATGTTCCGGATGCTCGATGCCCAGAAGACGTCTTCAAAATCCGTCAGCCAGATGGAAACGGCCACATCGCGCAGGTCCCGGCGGCAGTGGATGATCTTCGCATTCGGAAACAACGTATAAATCAGCCCGATGTGAAAATAATTGTAGGGCATTTTGTCCACGATATGATCGGCTTCGGCGTCGTATGTTCTCAGGCGTTCAAGGTGGCGACTCGCCATCGTTTGCACAAGGTCAGGCGTCATGAGTCGAAAGCATTCGATGATCGATTTCCTGTCGAATACGCGTTGGATATGTTCCACATCCCACTGGACCAGTTGCAGTTCACCGGCGCCGCAGACCCGCGGATGTGCGGCCAGAATCTGCTCGGTCAGCGTGGTTCCCGATCGCGGCATGCCCACGATGAAGACAGGGGCACGGGTGGGGTCGCCCCAGCCTTTGACTTTTTCAAAATAAGCCGGCGTGAAAAATTGTATGACACTGTCGATGATCTTGCGGAATCCTTCCGGCCGGTAGACGAAATTAACCTGGCGCCATTTCTGTTCGGCGTAGTCATTGGCCTTGTGAGCATATTCCGCCGCCTGTGCGTATTCCTGACGCGCGTCATAAATATTCGCCAGCCCGTAATACAGCGAAGCGCGATCCTTCAGTGAAAGGACCGGTGAAGTCGCAAGCTGCTTCATGGCTGCGATATCCTCATCGGCCATCTTCCCTTTCAGAGTTTTGGCAAGCTTGGCATACGGTTGCGGTGAGGAGGGATCAAGACGGAGGGCATGGCGATAGCTGGCGATACTTTCATCGATCCGTCCGGCATTCGCCAATGTCTGGGCCACATTTGTGTAGGCCGCGACGTTCTCAGGATCAGCTTCCACAGCCTGCTCCATGTACCGGATTGCTTCTTCAACGCGGTCGATACTCCTGAAGCAGACGCCGAGATTGCACAGGACATCGCTGTTACGCGGATCGGTTTCCAATGCCTTTTTGAAAACCGATTCAGCCTCCACATAATCTTTCTTCTCCATCAGAATGATACCCAGCTTGTTCAAAATCACCGGGTCGTCCGGCTGGAGAGACCGGGCATGCCTGCAGAACGCAAGTGATTCATCGAGGCGCCCCACGTCTTTCAGCATCATTGCCAGGTTTAAGAGTGCATCGATGTACTGGCCGTTGATTTCCAGTACGGAACGGTAGAGTTTTTCCGCTTCCTCGAACTGCTGTTCATAGCGGCGGATACCGGCCAGGCAATTGATCGCCTGGTAGAACCGCGGGTTGACGGCGACCGCCATTTCAAAACAAGGCTTCGCTTCGTCGAACCGCTCCTGGTTGGACAGCAGGATGCCCAGGTTGTTCAGGGCTTCCGGAAAATCAGGTTTCAATTTGAGTGCTCGCCGGTATAGAGACTCGGCTTCGTCGGTATAGCCGCAGTTGGCAAGCGACAGGCCGAGATTATTGCAGTGGAACGGCGACTGGGGATTGCGGGCGAGTGCCTGACGTAGATATTGCACGGCCGTCTGATAATCACCTTTCTTATAAGCCGCTTCGGCTTTAAAGGACAGGTGGTCGACCTTGCTTGTCATTTTCGACCGTTTCCTGGGCATGGTGTTCGCCTGCTTTTCCCTCTGAGGTCGCGATTTGTGTTATACATCGGCAAATAGAATGGGATAGGTAATCATTCGAGTAACGCGATACTTATCGCGCCGTGTTTTGCCGGTATGCAAAGATGGATTAATTCTGCTATGGAAAGAAAAGACACCGCATAGCGATAGATAGACAATCGCTATTCAGGCCGTTTTTTTCAACGCTGGGGGAAGCATGCGATAGTCAATGGAAAAGGCCGGTGTATTACCGGCCTTTCCAGATCAGTTCGAAAATCTTTCAGCGATCGCGGCTTCAACCGTCGAGTGAACGAAGCGATAACCCTGCCTCCATAAGTTTTTCCTTGATTTCAAGCAGGCTGGTCATGCCGAAGTTCTTCACGCCCATCAATTCCGCTTCCGTTTTCATGGCAAGGTCGCCGATGCTGGCGACATTCAACAGCGCCAGGGCCTTTCTCGCACGGACCGATAAATTCAATTCATTGACCGTGCGGTTCAACAGCTCGTCATCCCCGCCTGCCTGGTCCTTGAGCTGGTCGAATACCTGCTGCTTGACTGCCTGGTGATGCTGTTCCATCGATTGCCCGAGCCGCAGGCCCTTCTGGGCAAGCATGGTCTTGATTTCCTCGAGGCTGGCATCGCCGAAGTTCTTGAAGCTTCTCAGTTCGGCTTCCGAGACCTTCAGCAGATCGCCCAGTGTGCGGATATTCATCTTTCGCAGTGCATTACGCGTGCGGACCGAAAGCTCGAAATCCGTCACCGGGGTATCCAGCAGCGCATGGTGTTTTTCCAGTCGCTTCTCCTGCTCGTCATCGATCATCATGGCTTTGCTGGCCATGATGTCCTTGATGAACAGCCTGGCGCGATTATGGTTCGGATTCGTCGCCAGCACCTGCCGGATACATCGTTCCGCGTGAGCATACTTGCCGCGGTCTTCGTAGATGACCGCCAGGTTGATCAGCGCGTTCAGGCACGGCTGAGGCTGCTTGGCGCATTCCTCGTACAGGTGCAACGCTTCTTCTTCCTCGCCGACCAGGTCGAGATTGTACGCCAGCCGGAAACAGACCCGCGGATCGTCAGGGTCTGCGGTGTATGCGGCTTCATAGGCTTCAATTGCACCCAGCCGGTTGCCTTCCTGCTCGGCCTTGAATCCGGCTTCGTAGTATTTCTGAGCAATGGCGGCGTCGGTTACGTCAGGTTTGTCCATGGTTGCAGTGCTCTCAATTTCTTCACGCATTGAGAATGAATCCTTACGTACATCAGTACATCAGTACATCAGTGTAATTCGCTGATCAGACTCGGTTAATCTGACAAATTTACCGCGCTGAGCCTGTTCAGGCAAGATTCATTCTGCAATCCGCTCGGTTGACCTTAATCTTATCCACACAATCAACATCAGGTAAATACAATGACATATGGAGTATGTCTATAGCATGCAGAGCCGTGCAATGATTTCCAGATAGGCTGGTCAGTCACTGTAAATATCCCAAATATCTTTGTTCTAAGGATTTACAGAAATATGCCAGATAGCGACGCACGAATTGATCGTGGTTGATTTTGAAATTGTGCTTGAGTAACAGGGCAAATTAAGGCACACTATTCGCTCGGATATCTCTAAATACTTTAATATCAGCTTATTGGAGTTTATTCATGGCGGCAGAAACACGATCGGGTGGCGGGAATCGGCCTCCCAGAAAAATTCGGGAAGTGGCAGGGGAATTAGGGCTGGACCCCGAGTCGATACTGCCGCATGGACATTACATTGCCAAAATTCCCATTACCGAACTGCAGAACCGTCAGAAGAAGCGGGACGGCAATCTGATCCTGGTGACGGCTATGACGCCTACACCACAGGGTGAGGGCAAGACGACGACCAGCATCGGCCTGGGCGATGCGCTTCGCAGCATCGGCAATAAAACTGCCATCTGCCTGCGAGAACCCTCGCTGGGGCCCTATTTCGGGATCAAAGGCGGCGGTACTGGTGCCGGTCAAGCTCAGGTTGCCCCCGCAGAGGATGTCAATCTGCATTTCGTCGGTGACATGTACTCGGTCAGCAAAGCGAATAATCTCCTCGCGGCGATGGTCGATAACCACCTCCAGCATGGCAATGAACTGGGTATCGATCCCAGACGGATCGTTCTCAGGCGGGTGATCGACCTGAATGACAGGGCATTGCGCGAGATTTTCGTCGGACTGGGCGGTATCAAGCACGGCGTTCCACGAAAAGATGGTTTCAATATCACTCCCGCATCCGAGGTCATGGCTATTCTCTGTCTGGCATCCGATTATCAGGATCTGGGTAAACGTCTGAGCAATATCGTTGTTGCATTCACCTATAAGGGTGAACCGGTATTTGCCCGTGATATTCACGCCGAAGGCGCGATGCAGGTGATACTCCGTGACGCCATTCATCCGAATCTGGTACAGACCCTGGAAGGCACGCCGGTTTTTGTTCACGCCGGGCCGTTTGCCAATATCGCCCAGGGCACCAATTCGGCTATTGCGACGCGCATGGCGCTCAAATTAGCCGATTACGTGGTTACCGAGGCCGGGTTCGGCTCCGACCTGGGCGCTGAAAAGTTCTTTCATATTAAATGCCGTATCGCAGGCCTCCAGCCGCGGGCTGTCGTGATCGTCGCGACCGCCAAGGCGGTTGCATATCACGGGGGATTGAACGAAAACGGTGGATTGGGTAATCTCGCCAAGCATATTGAAAATATCAGGCACTTCGGCATTCAACCCGTGGTTGCACTGAATCGCTTTACCGATGATAAAACCGCTGATCTGAAAAAAATCATTGCGTTCTGTGAGGAGAAGCGCGTCCATGCCGTTATAGCGGAACATTACAGCAAAGGCGGCAAAGGCGCTGTTGAACTTGCTCGCGCCGTTGTCGATAGCATAGAACAGAATAAACGGCGGAAGCTCAAATTCCTTTACCCGCTGAATATGTCGATCAGGCAGAAGATCGAAACAGTCGCGTGCAAAATCTACGGCGCACGCGGCGTGGATTTCGATCGCAGCGCGGAAACTGATATCGACCTGCTTTCCAGGCATGGTTACGACAAACTGCCCATCTGTATCGCCAAAACCGCCGCTTCGCTTTCTGATGATCCGAAGAGGCCGGGGCGACCCCGCCGGTTCAAAGTCACCGTCAATGAAGTACGTGTATCCGCCGGTGCCGGTTTCATTGTGGTAATCTGCGGCAATATCATGACCATGCCCGGCCTGCCCAAAGTGCCTGTTGCCGCCCGGATCAAGGTACTCCCGGACGGGACCGCGGTCGGACTCGCCTGATTACATGCCCCGATAACCTCGACGGGCATCTGCAGGCTTCATCTGCGACTTTCAGATTGACAAGTTGGCTATATCCGGCGCTACCTTGTTAACCGCCTTTCCCACCTGTCCGATGACAATTCATATGACCGATGTAACCGGTTCGGTATGCGATTGAGTATGGATATCGGCCGGGGGTCAGGGCTGGATCATCCACAGAACAGAAACGGTGACGGAAACCGACATGGAGCAAAGCGACTGCTCAACGAGTATGGCCTCGAACCGAGGCGATTCGTCTGAACAGGCTCAATCGACCATTTCGGCCGGTGAGGGGGTGGACCCTTCATCAACCCTCAGGTTCAATATCCCCGGCGAACTGGCCACCCTGGCACAGCAGCGGGTTATGATTCTGGTTCAGTTGGATCGGCTCGACGGGCGAAGGCATGCTCTCAGGCAGTCGGGCGAACTGTCGGACGATGTCACCGCCGAACTGAATCGCCAGAACCGTGAGATACACCGGTTCCCGCCCGCCGACGCGATCAAGGCCAATATGAAGAAGATGGAAACCCGGCTGGCCGCGATCAGAGAAAATGACGAGCAGCCGGTACTGGCCGAAGCACTCGAAATCGGCTGCCTGCAACTGGCTCTTTTCGAGCAGCGTGATCAACTTACGGACCAGGTTCTGAACACCGCCGTCAAATGTGCTTTTCAGGAACCGCTGTTTCAGTTGCTCAATACGTATGGCTGTGAACCGGCCTCACTCTATGGATGGACCTTTTACGCTCTGGCCCTGGAACGGTTCAAACAGCAGACCATGTCTAAACTGCAGAGCGTCCAGCAGCAGATCGCACAGATACCCGTGAAGAAGAAAGATGCCGCGTCCGATGATACGGGTGAACTGACCGCTACGGATGAAGCCCGGCTACTCAACCGTGTTCAGACGGCCGTTGCCCGTGAACTGAAAGCCATCGAACCCGTGATGGTCAGTGAATTCTGGCGTATCTATGAAGAAGCAGCGGTGCTTCTCTGTTCGCAGGAGCTCTCAGATGACGAAGAGCTCTGCCTTCGCGGAATGCTCAGATACGGCCTGATTCTACAGAAACCCTATATCCTTTCACCTGAAATCATCAACTACATGGTCGAACAATGCCGCAATCCCGTCACCGGCTGGGATTTCAATGTCGAGGCTACCCATGTGATGTATGCTGACGAATATATCGACCTGGCGGGCAAAGGCCTTGCCACACCCTCTTTTGATGAGGATATGGAACTGAACGACCGCGGCTCAGATGTCTGGGTGCTCGATAAACGCTGGCGTAAGGTCATATACGGCAAAGTGGTCGAGTCGGCACTCCAGCAGACTCGCGATATGATGAACCATCGCCGTGAACAGTGGCAGCAGGCGATTAAGGCGCTGGAATCGCAGATTGCCGGGCTCGATCGCAAGGACCTGCATTACCGCGACAAACGAAACGAGCTTCAGGAACAGGTTCAGGCGAATAAGGTCGAAATCGCACGGTATGACCGCGGCCTGGAACTGATCGACCAGAAGCATCTTCCCAATGAACTGGAGTTGGCGTTGGAAGCTTCGAAGAAGCTTCACAGCATGAGTGTCAAGATGACACCTGAAGCGATTGCCCGTCGTGAAGCCACCGGTGTCAGACGCTATACGAAACTTTGCAACAAACTCAAGGAACCTTTTATTCCTTTCGTCATGCGTGAACGCTTCAAGTTTGTCACCGGCACGATCAATGACCGTGAAACGCTGCTCAACGAGATCGAAGAGATCGAGAAACGTGATCCCAACATCTTTCGCGAGATTCTGATTCACGCCAAGAATCAGCAGAATCGTATCTATGTCCGATACTGCCCCTATATCGTGCTGATGCCCTCGATCGGTATGATGTCACTGTCATGGAATCCCCGCTCGAGTGCGGAGGTCGGACGGATCGCCATCCCGGTGATCAACATGCGCCCCGGCACACTGACTCGCATGCTTTACCAGGTCATGGCCGATTTCCGCTATGACACCAGCAAGGCTGCCGCCGGCAAGGATTATGTCACCAGCGATACCCTCGTTGCCGCTTACGCGACCGCACGTTGGAATTATCGGAAACGTGACAAGGATATCCGCGAAAAGGCCGCCATCTATAACGAGGAAAAAGACCGGCAGAACTGGCGTCGCCATTACGAACTCTACATCACCAGTGCGATGGAAAGCGGTAAAAAGCTCTTTTTCAAATGTCCGGAAGTCTACGAAGCAGTTCTTAAATATATGGGACTACCTGACGGCATACCACGTCTCAGTTGAATCCTTCGTAAAAACAGGGTTCAGGCCGCCATTTTTAAGGCCATGATTTGCAATAGCTTGCGGTGGACGCACTGTTGCGAGGGGGCTTTGGAGCCGGATATTTTTCGATCAAATGTAATCACACAATGAAAAATCTGGTTGACATTGTCGAGAATTGTTGGCATTGTCATCAATATGACATTACAATTGTATAGACACGGAGGGTGTTAAAATAGGAGGTTTCGGTCACGGTTGTGAATCAGACCACGGAGACAGAATCACATCCATTTTTCGGGGTCAAGATGCAAGTTCAGTGACGATTGGTTGCATGTCGATGTAATGCACCTGAACAGGCATCAGTCAAAGGTGATCGGAATAAGGTTACAGGAGGTTTGGAGCAGACGATCAGTGTTGATTTCGCTTCTCACAGTGTCTTTAATTTCATGTTACAGGTCGATTAACTGAACGGGAAATCTGTGTCTGTCGGCACCACTTTTTACATGCCAAGGAGGCAACTCACATGCATCGGAGAACAAATCTGTCGATCTATTGGGCGTTCCTTTCGGTATCACTTTTATTCGCTTCGCAGGCCGTCTACGGCACATGCTCTTGTCCCGCTGGGACCAATAACCCGCCACCGGGTATGACGTTCCAGGGACTCTGCGTGTCCACCGGCAGCGGCGGCGTCTGCTATGACTCGGGCGATAATACAGTCTGCGTCACCGGCACCGGTAACGGAATCTGTATCGACTGTACATCGGATCAAGTCCATTACGTCTATCAGCAGGTCAGCGGCAACTTCGAAGTGACCGCCAGGCTCGACTCTTTCAGCGGTAGCGGACTCGGTACTGCAGGACTCATGATCCGCAAAAGCCTCAACTGCAACGCTGCTTTTGCCGCTAACGGACCTTTCGTCGTTCAGAACAGGCCTAGAATGTTCTTCCGCGAATTCGACGGCGGGCGAACCTACACCAGACAAATCGGGTCATGGTGGGAAGGGAAATACACCACGCCCAACAAATGGCTCAAGATGCAACGATATAAGGATCGGATCTCCACTTACGTCGGAAAGGGCAATACACTTCCCGAAGTCGAGTGGATCGAAGTCAACACCGGCACGCTTGTCGGGCTTCCCGAAAATAACATCTACGTCGGCATGTACGTCGCCCAGCCCGGCGGCAGCGCCAATGCCGTTTTCGACGATTTCAACGTTCAGCCGCTTGATCTCGATTACCAGACGACCTGGATCGGCAACTCCTGGCCGGGCAGTATTCATATGCCCCACTGGATCGAGGATATTCATGTCGACCCCGATGCAAAGAAAATCTATACCAACAGCCGGTGGGAAGAAGCCGGCCGTGAACTATGCGTCTTTGATGATAACGGCGTTCTGCAGTATTCCGCCGACGGTACTCACCCCAACGGTATTTCCATCGCCGTCGGTGACGGTTATATCTACGGCGGCAGGATGGACGGCAGCGGCGAAACACATGTCGAAGTGGCATGGTACATCGCCCGTTGGAATATGGACGGCCGGGGCAAGCAGGAAGTGCAGAATGTTTCCTTCAACGGCCAGCTACACGGTATGGCCATCGATGCGGCCAACAACGATTGGTACGTCGCCAAGACATTCGATAACGAAATTGCCGTGTATGATACACAGTCACTTGGTTTCAAGCGTTCCTTCGCCGCGGACAGCCCGCGAAACATGGTTTGGCATAATGGTGCCCTTTATGTTTCAACCGGCGAGGTCGGCGGACAGCCGGCGAAAATCATCAAGTACAATTCCACCGGCGGTATACTCCTGAGCATCATACACGACGATCTACGCGATCCCGATGACCTGGCCGTCCACCCGGGCACAGGTCACCTCTGGGTCTGCGATAACAATCCTGAAATCCACCAGATTCTCATCTTCGACACCACTACCGGCAATCGCGTTACCGATACCTACCTCGGCCAGGATTACTTCGGCGATCAGGGCGGTATCTATTCCGGTATTCCCGGCGAAATCAAACCCACCAAGTTCAATTACTTCAGTGGTATCGGGTTCATGAAAAGTGATGACTGGACCAGTGGCAACCAGCACTACGATATCATCGTTGCGACTAACGGCCCGCCGGTTACACATGCGAATGAAGGCACCGGTTGCATGCTCTATAAATTCGATCCTTGGGGGCAGCAGCCTGATCCCGATGAATACTGGACCCGGCTCGGCCTTGAATTCATCGACGTTGCCGATGCCGACCCCGGCACCGACGGCCTCGATGTCTTTACCAAACATGACCACTACGTTATGAACTGGAACCACGACGAAGGGCAGAACGCACTCTGGACCTACCGCGGTTTCACTCTCGATAAATACACCTATCCCGATGACCACCGGAACTGGGAAGGCATCAACATGCCCGAACCCGGCTACCGCGTTCGTGGGCAGAGTGGTACATTCGTCCGACGGATCGAAGGCGAGCGGTTCCTCTATGTTACCGACCAGCACTCCGATTCGCTCAGTTACTACCGCTTCACTCCCGGCAGTGAAATCGCCGTACCTTGCGGCCGGATGGATCGTAATATCACCGATCCGTCATTCAACAATCTCATGAATCAATGGCTCATCTGGCGTGATGTCAACGGCGACGGACAACAGTCGAAATCAACGGAATGGGATTATTCGCACGTGCACGGTGACAACACCGAAGACTGGTACGTCGACGTCAATGGCGATATCTGGGTGCCCGACAAATGGTACGGTATCAAGCATTTCATCTGCGAAGGGCTCGATGCCAACGGTGTACCTAAATATTCATGGGCGTCCTACGAGCATTTCGATCCGCCGGCTGAGTTCGATGTGCCGTTCGTCGAAAACCCGCTCTACCAGCTCTGTCGCCTGGTCTATGTTCCCGACAGCGACAACCTCGACGGTACCATGTTCCTGATGGGATACACCGATTTGTACCCGAGAACCAATCCTTTTGACCAGATCAATATCAATTATCCGAACCACCATTCGTACATCGGTGGTCGTGAAGTGATCTGCTACGAAAACTGGTACGGCGTGAAAGGTTCACGCAATATCAGGTGGCGCGTCAACGGCGGGGATGAAAACAGTGATATTCCCTATCGGCCGCTGTCTGAAACTGATATCGCAAACGGCGGTGATAACCTGATCACACGGTCGCTGACCGCCGCAGGCGGCAAAGTCTTTGTCACCATGACTTCGTCTGCCGATACCTTCATGATCGATGCTCAAACCGGCGTACTGGAAAAATCACTGGTACCCGGCCCGGAAGTCGGCGGTGTCACCGGTTGGTATGATACACCTCATGCGACCAATGCCTACCAGCGTCAGAATGGCGAAATACTCGTCTTTACGGAAGAAGACTACCTGAACAAGGTGTCCATCTATCGCCTTAATGAAGGCGTCGATATTACCGCGCCTGCAGCGCCCACCGGGTTGGCCGGTAATGCGATTACCGATTTCATCAACCTGGACTGGAACGATAACGGCGAAGGCGATCTGGCAGGGTATAACGTCTACCGTGCTACCAGCCAGGGCGGGCCGTATCCCAGCGGTCCCTTCGGCGAACAGCTCAATGCCGAACTGCTTACCGCCAGCCAGTTCGTCGACAACAACGTCGATGCCTATACCACCTATTACTACGTGGTACGCGCTATCGATAACGCTGGCAATGAATCGACCAATTCCAATGAGTTCCAGATCACCTCGGCGGATACGTCATCACCACCGGCGACGCCGACCAGTCTCTCTACCGTCGCCATGGACGGCAAGGTCGATCTGAACTGGACATGCAGCACCTCGACGAATCCGGCAGTGCTCTATTACAAGATATACCGCTCACTCGTCAGCGGCGGGCCGTATCAGACCTCGGCCATCGCATTCGGCGGTTGCGGGGTTACCGATTCCCAGGTCCAGAACGAAGTGACCTACTATTACGTCGTCGCCGCTGTGAATACACGCGGCCGCGAGTCCGGCATGTCCAATGAAGCCTCCGGTACGCCGCAGGTCTTTCCGCCGATCGCACCCAGCGCACTCACCGCCACAGCGGTCAAGTATTACCAGGTCGACCTGACATGGACGGATAACGCCGACGACGAAACCTCCTTCGAGATCGAACGATCCGACTCCGGCGCGTCCGGACCTTATACACTCGTGGGGTCAGTCGGAACGAACGATACGACTTATTCCAACCTCGGCCTGAACGGTTCAACCCAATACTGCTATCGTGTTCGTGCGGTGAATTCAGCCGGCGAATCCGGTTATACCAGCAGCAGTTGCGCCACAACACCCATTGAGATACCCGATGGCCCCGATTCGCTCATCGTCAGTGCCGTGGACAGTTCATCCATCCTGCTTATCTGGGATGATACCGATGTGACTCATACCACGACCTATCAGATCGAACGGACCACGGATAGCGCTATCTTGAACGTTTCCGCACCGCAGACCAGTTACACCGATACCGGCCTGGCGATGGGAACCACGTATACCTACAGAATTCAGGCCTGCAATACCAACGGCTGCTCACCCTGGAAAGCCACCGGATCAGCGACGACCGCGGTCGTGCTGCCGCCGGCTACCCCCAGTGACCTCACGGCAACCACTGTCAGTTCCGGTGAAATCGATCTGGCATGGACAGGAAACAGCACCAATGCCACCAGCTTCGAACTGCAGCGAAAGAGCGGTGCCGGTCAGTTTGCCTATCTCTCATCGGTACCCGGTAATGTCACCAGCTACAGCGACGCCGGCCTCGAAGCTTCGACAACCTATGTCTACCGTGTCAGTGCCGTCAGCAGCGTCGGCAGTTCGGCTTGGTGTTTGCCCGCAACTGCGACAACCAATGATCCGACACAGGTGACCGATCCGCCGGCGAGTCCTTCAGGACTGTCCGCGACCAGCGGCGGGTCCGACAGGATCAATCTGAGCTGGTCGGATAACTCCAATAATGAGCTTGGCTTCAAGGTCGAGCGTAAACAGGGTGCGGGCAGCTTCCACCAGATCGATAAGACCAGCTCCAATGCAACGTCTTATACCGATCGCGGACTGTTGCCCTCGACCTCTTATACCTATCGGGTTCGTGCCTATAACGAAGTCGGCAACTCAGCTTCTTATACCAATGAACGTTCCGCTTCCACCACCGCCGGTGAAACACACCAGCAACTGTTCATGCTCGATTTCCAGGATAGTAATCCACGGTTCTCCATCGCCCGTGACGGCGATGCACTCACACCATCCGTGGTCGATATCGGCGGTGGTGAGAAGGTACTCAAACTCGGTGACCGCGGAACAAGCGGTTTTGATCCATCAGAGTTCTATTACGTGATCAATTCGCCGCACAGCCTCATCACCGAAATCAATAACGTCCTCAACAATATCGGTGGGCCGCCGGCCGATTTTCTCTTCAGTTTCGATGTGAAACGCGTTACGACCGGCAACCCCAATCTACCTGGCGTGGCTCACGGCAAGATCAGGCTGATCAGCAGTCCCAGTGACGGGAACCCGCCTGCAGGCGGCCTCGGACTCGATCAGTTCTGGACCAGTGAGCCGCAGTTCGGCATCAATCCCTTCGGCGTTGAAGGGTTCCAGGACGGCGAGTGGATTACCATCGATGAAGCCGTCTTCCCCAAGGGTGGAACTTTTTACACCCAGATACCCTATGAGCACCGCGGGTTCCGGTTCACCGTGACGCCCAAGAGCAGTGGGCCGGCGACACTCGTCAGCTCCTTTGAAATCAAACTCGACGCCGCCGCGGAAACCGGTATTGTCGAGGAAAGTTATTACCTCGATAACATCTCGATTCACAAGGCGGCCACCGTGCGGCCAAGCCCCCCCATGCCGCCCACCAACCTCAACGTACAGGCCTCCGGCCCGTATTCTATCGATCTCACCTGGACGGATAACTCCGACGACGAAGATGTGTTCAAGATCGTACGTTCGGAGGACGGTGTGAATTTCAACCAGATCGCAACGGTTTCCGCAGGGACCATCACGTATGTGGATACCGACCTCCAGCCCGAGACCGAGTACACCTACCGTGTGTCGGCCAATAACCAGTACGGCGACTCCTGGTTTACCAGGAAACGCGCCGCAACGACACAGGCCGAGACGGATATCCAGGAGAAAATGCTGCTCTGGAAGGTCGATTTCCAGGACCGCGATATCCCGTTCAGGAACCGCTACAGCGACAGCAACGGTTCCATGAAACTCGTTCGTCATTTCAATGAAGTGGGCAACTTCGCCCTTGAACTGAAGGACCAGAGCATCAACGGGCACGGCAGTGCCTCGGAATTCTATATCCCGCTCGATTTCTTCAATCCGGTGACCCTCAGGGTCAACCAGATACTCAAAGGCAGCTCACCTGTTGATATGCAGGTCGAATTCGACGTTCAGCGGACGTTGAATTCGAATAATCTGCACGTGAACAACGGGCGTGCCCGGCTCGAGGCGACACCGTGGGACGGCAACCCGCCGGGTGACGGCCGAGGCCGCGATTATTTCTGGACCGGTGAACCGATCTTTGCCGGTGCAGATAACCCCATGCCGGAATACCTCGATGGTGAATTGATCCATATCGATAACACCATTTTCCCGCAGGGTTACGTTGCGACAGCTCCTTATCGTGGTTACCGATTCACGATCAGGCCTGACGGCTCGGGGCGCAGTATCAACCAGATGCAGTTCAGACTCGAAGTCGGGGCCGCATCCGGCGGTTCACCCGAAGCCATGACCGTTGACAACATCGCCATCTATGAACTGGCGTCAGATGGGGATGGTTCACAACCCGCGGCGCCAGGCAACCTGGTCGCCACTTCCATCAGTGACTCGGTGGTCAAGTTGACCTGGACTGATAGTTCCGACAACGAGAACCGATTCAAGATCTGGCGGAAGTGGGGCGTGAGCGATTATCAGCTCATCGCAGTCGTACCGGGCAACACGGTGACTTACAACGATACCACCGTCAGGCCGGATACGCGATATTACTATTACGTCAAGTCGAATAATAATTATGGCGATTCGGTTAACGGCTCGAATGTCGATATGGCGACAACGCGAGACTATACCACGCCGATGGCACCAGTCGGGCCCAGTGGCCTGATGACCGAAGGCGGCGGTGTGGATGCCGTCACACTGTCATGGGTCGATAATTCGAATAATGAAGACAACTTCATTATCGAACGGGCCACCGGAACCATCGCCAGTCATGGCGCATTCAACCCGGTCGATGTTGCACCGGCGAATGACGAACTTCTCAATGCCGTGGTGATGCATACCGATGTCGGCCTGACCCCCGGCGGCAGCTATACCTATCGGGTGATCGCCACGAACAGTCAGGGTGACAGTTATTCCAATATGGCGGAAGGGGCCGCGGAGGTACCATTGCCACCGAATAGACCGCTGGCGCCGGATGCACGCGGGTTCACCGAGACCCAGATGGTCATGTTCTGGAACGACTATTCGGATAACGAAACCTGCTTCAGACTCGAACGGTCTCTCGTCGATCCGCAAAACCCGGAACAGCGCAACTTCGAAGAAGTGGCTGTGCTACCACCTGATACCACCGGCTACGTCGATACCAACGTGGTTTCCGATCAGCTCTATACCTATCGGCTCAGAGCCTGTAATGACGCCGACGGCAGTGCATGCGAACACTGCTCGGAGTATACCAGTGAAAACACCGGCTACGTCCTGGCCATCGGGCCGACTGAACTGCCGGCGCTTAATCTCGATCTGACGGCCTATGCCCCGAGTATGGATCGGATCGAACTGGGCTGGAAGGCCGATATGCAGACTGATTACTACCGAATTGAACGCAGCCCCAATGGCAGTAGCTGGTCGTTCCTCGAAAACTTCACATGGACGCGAGCTGCTATTGAAGGCACCGCGAAATATATCGACGATACCGTGCTGCCTGAAACCCTTTACTATTACCGTATCAGGGGCTTTAACAGTGCCGGTGAGTCTATCCAGTGGTCGAATACCGCAAGCACGACGACCCCGGGTCCGAGTGCACCGGCGGCGCCGACGGATCTGAACGATACCTATGTGAGTACCGGTCAGATCGACATCGCCTGGATGGACCGGTCCGATGATGAAACCGGTTTCAAGGTCGAACGTAAGCTGGAGGGCGGATCGTGGACCCAGGTCGCCGATCTCGGTGCTGATACCACCACCTACAGCTCGACCGGCCTGACCGAAGGCTTTACCTATGTCCACCGTGTCAGGGCGTATAACGCTTACGGCGATTCCAACTATTCCAACGAGGATAAGGCGACCACCCAGTCATCGCCGACGCCGCCCGCGGCGCCCTCGGGACTGACAGCATCGGCCAGCCTCGGTATGATCGAACTCGACTGGCTCGACAACGCCGGGAATGAGGATGGCTTCATTCTGGAACGGAAAGTCGGTGCCGGTTCATTCGCCGTGCTCGAAAGCAACCTGCCGGCGAACACGGTCCACTACGATGACACCGGACTCGATCCCCTGACGCTCTATACCTACCGCGTCAAGGCGTTCAATATCTACGGCCAGTCCGGCTGGAGTAACGAAGCGTCGGATACCACCCCGGATCCGAACCAGCCGCCGGCAGCGCCTTCCGATCTCGCCGTGTCACAGGTCGTCGGACTCAATGCACTCGACCTGACCTGGAACGACAATTCGGATAACGAGACCGGATTCGAAATCGAACGGACCACCGATAGCGCCACTTTCACCGTCGGCGCTGATGTGGCCAGTTACCGCGACGAAGGGCTGACGTGGGGTGCTACCTACACCTACCGTGTCCGATCCTATAACGGGAACGGCTCTTCTTCATGGGACGGCCCCGAGTCGGGTACGGTCGTGACACAGGGTACACCTACAACCGAGGAAATCGATGACGCTGACGCCGGAATTGCCTATACCGGCAACTGGAGCGCCCAGAGCGGTTGGGGCGAACGGTATATGACGACGCTCCATGAAAGTGATGATTCCAATGCCGAAGCGTCCTACACATTCGTCGGTATCGCCGTACGTATCTACGGCGAACGCGCCCCGTGGGGCGGCCTGGCTGATGTCTATATTGACGAGCAGCTCGAAGGTACCATCGATTTCGGTAACGGTGACCATCCGCCATATATCGTTCAGATGTTCGAGAAGACAGGGCTGACCAACGGCCAGCATACTCTGAGGATCGATCATCTGGGAGGCGGATGGGTCTATCTCGATAAACTCGAATACGATCACTATTGATCAATTCGATCTGTTCACGTTGAATTAGACCAATGGGCTGATTCAATGACAATGAGTGATGCCTTCCAACCGGCCGCTTCACAAGCGGCCGGTTTTTATATCTGCATCAGATAATTACCTTGATAAGGCCGGGTGACGTGGGAAAGCGGAGTTTACCCATGTATGATTTAACCCGATATGCCTGTTTTTCTGAAATTGCTTAACACTACAGCGCTATAAAAGCTCAAGTTTACCACCGGGGCAAGCCGATAAC
>CAYRND010000023.1:0-31905 GCA_964425365.1 uncultured Phycisphaeraceae bacterium | reverse complement strand
ACAAGCTTGCCCGTGCTGACTACCGACCGAAAAAAGAGCATCACCCCCAACCTTGCCCCCCCACTGCTTTACTGTTCTCCTCCTCAAGCCCCAAGCCTCAAGCCCCACGCCGCTTCACGCCTCACGCCGCTTCACGCCTCACGCCGCTTCACGCCTCGAGCCCCAAGCCGCTTCACGCCTCAAGCCCCAAGCCGGTTCACGCCGTCCATAACCTTTCATCAAGGCATCGGCCGGTTCAGGTCATCAAATCGCGTATCACAACCCCGAAACACCATCACCGCGTTCTTATCTTGACTCGACGGACTGTAGTAATTGGTGTTACGGTTGTTTTCATCGCCCTTGGCGATATTGTTATCGTATGCGCCCGCCATTCCCCCGCGGAAGATATTATCGTAGTTGTTACGGTACGTCCCGTACGTCGTGTCCATGAACAGCTCGTCCTCGAAGGTGCTCCGACCGTCGTTCCATACCACGTTACCCTCCCAGTACCCCGGCTCGTTCGTCTGATTGCTGTATACCCCGTAATTGTCATCCAGATACTCATTGTCATCAGCAGTCTCTTCTTGAAACCCGCTGCCCTCGGGTGCAATAGCACGATCGGCCATGATCGCCGCTTTGGCGTTGCCCGTCTGGCACCATTCCAGTCGGCGACCACCACTGCCGGAACTCGCACTGTCAAGTGATGTACTGCTGCAATCGCCCGCCGATCGGATCTGTAGCATGGCATACGAATACTGGCCGGCGATGATCGGGTCGTCCTGCGGGTTCGCCTGCTGCGAATCCGACAGGCTCGGGTCCCACTGCTTGTACCACTCCCAGTCCTTGCCCAGACTCGATTCGAACGGCGAGATCAGTACACCCGGCTGAATGTAGTCGCCGTACAGCAGAATCCCGTAACGTGACTCGACCGTGCTGCCCGGATGGTCGTATCCCGCTCCGTATTCTCCGCTCCCTATCATCATGGTCGGATCGTGCTTATCGAACTCGAACCCGTTCCAGCCGGGGTAGAATTCACGGTTCCCTCGCGAGTACTCCACCATACCCTGTTGGATATTCACAAGCTGAACGCCGTTCTTCGTCCTCGCCGCCGTTCGCTTCACCATGCTGATCGCAGGAAATATCATGCCGATCAGCAGCACGATAATGCCGATCACCACCAGCAGCTCGATAACCGTAAATCCGCGGGCTCGCCGATCTGCTGTTAACTGCTTATCCGTTCTTATGTACATCGTGCTTCTCCTGGGCCGGTTCATCATGATTATGCCTTCCATCATATATATTAACGCTACTGTAATCTGACAAATCCGATCACCTTCGGCATATCCGTATCTTCAACCAGCTCGCCGCGGTCGATGATGGCAATAAACCGCGATTCCTCCATCGGGCCTTCATGATAGCGAGCCGGATTATATCCACGCACCACACCGTAGACCGCATAACGGTCACTTCGTACCGAATACGCCTGCGGAAAATACTGATACCGCGACAACGCCTCCTCCTGGCCGTCTTCCACGTCCAGGCGGATGATGCCGTTTTCCTCAGGATCATCATCCGTGGGACGCGGGTCGTCATACGCCTCGTCGTAATTGGGATATTGATCCAGTACCGTCGCCACCTGCGTCTTGCCTTCATCGTAACCGTAACGCTGCATGTTATACGCGGATCTGCGATTGTCCCCATCCGGCCTCAGGTACAGCAGCTCACCGATACTGGCAATACCCGGCCGGACTCGACGCATACCACTGATCCGGGTGACAGCGGAACTCTCCGATCGTATCTCGTCAAAATCGATACTGGTAGCACCCTCGAACTTTTCATCCACAAATAAAATACCATCACTGCTGTCAACATTCACCCAGAACGGCGCATCGCGATAATACACAATCGTTCGCATCAGCGCCTCGATATCATCGAGCGGCTCGGGCAGCGGCGATGACAGTGTCAGAAGGTGAAGCGGCATGGTATTGATATTGATCGTACCCGGCACAAAACGCTCTTCCGCATTATCGATGTATTTTTCGTACTCGATGTTACCGGGTTCGATGCTGATCGAATAATTGTTGCCGTCGTCATTGTCGTTGTCACGGCGGTCCCGCTTCGGACTTACGGTCGTAAACATGTCGAACACCATCGCGCCGTAAGGCAATCCGCTCAGAGATCGCTGGATATCAGGATTATCACTGGACGGCACCCAGGCGATTGGATCGTCATCGATATCCAGGTAATACCGCCAGTCCGGCAGACCACCGCTGCCGTTCGTCCCGCTGAAACGTCGGGGAAAATCGCCGGTGTCCTGGTCGGTAAAACCGAACATGAAAATACCGCCCAGTTCAGCCAACGAATAACACTGCCGGTCCGCTATGGGTATCTGAACGCCGTACCTGACGTAATCATCAACCATCGGCGTATCGCCCAGCTCACGGTCGCCGCAGTCAGGACAGTTGCTGTCATCACCAAGGGCACTGATATCATTTTTATAGTCCGCTGGTAAATTTGCGGGATCAAAAATCACCGGCAAAGGATTGCCCGATTCACCGTTCGCCCATCGTGCATTGGATTCCAGATCAAGCCCTTTGTTGGACATGTACCGGCTGTAAACGTCGTCACGACGCATGGAAATCTGAATATGCGGCTCGACTGTCGCCGTCGCCGGAGTCACACTTGGATCGGGCGGATCATGATCCTGCTCTTCAGGCACATACTTGTACAGCGTATCGTCAAGCGTGATACGGTCATAGGCAATCCACCTGTATTGCCCCGTATTGATGTTGTATGTATTCACCTCCAGCGCAATGGTAATCGAATCAGTCACTCCAGACTCATAAGGCCTGAACAGAATATGATCTGAATCCTGAAAAACTATTTCCTCTTCGGTAATCTCATGTTCATACGTAGAAACCCAACCCTGATCGATCTTGAGATCATTTCTCTCGTCGCCCTCAATACCGGGATTCAAAGGATTAAAATACAACACCAGTGAATCGCCGGGATCAAGCGGGTTGTCAGGATCGAAGCTTTGCATTCTGACATACTTATCATCGTTTGGGGCAGAGTGTGCTGCTACATAAGAATCCAAAAAATGACCCAGTTCAAAGGAGGATTGAGGGACGGATTCATCGTCATGATAGATCGACAATCTCAGGTTTTTCAACATCGCTTCATGGTCGACACGCTCCGTATTGATCCGACGGGGGAATGGATTGCCGATATCCACGGCCATCGCCTGTGATTTATCTTTTATCCGCCATTTACCATCAACCGGATCAGGTGATGCGAATGGATCACCCGGATCGGCATCCTCATAAGCCGCCTGAATATACGCCTCCCGGATAAACGGTAGCGCCTCCATCCCACAATAGGTTACATTATCATGAAAACTCGAATCGAAGAATTCATTCGTCAGATCGCCATTATTGTAATACGCGAACGGTATCGAGTTTGCATCCATGTAATCCATCATCGCCAGGGTATATTCAACGATCAGCGGCCCCAGCCGGGGCAGGCGCAATCCCTTATCCCTCCGATACCAGTCAGGCAATTGAGCTTGTTCATTGTGACGCGCATGCTGAAAGACGTTATTCAACCGGCTGGCGATCTCGACAAAGACCTCCTGCGGCGTCTGCCACCAGTATTCCTTCGTACTCGCCTGATAGCCGCTGCTCGCCAGGGCATCGAGCGATGCGGCGGCGTAACCCAGGTCGTACTTGATCTCGTAGAGATTCATTCTTGCAGGATCAACGCCTGAAATCTGGCTCGGTTGGATACCACTGCCGCCGTACGACTGCTGGTACACCGACGATCCGCTCGCCGTGGTCAGCATGTGCCGAATGGCGGGATATTTGCGATCCTCTGTATTCCACTCGCAATCGCCGGGCAAGGTCTGACCCGGCAGGTACGCCCTGCATCCGTAAAACCAATCATGCATATTACCCACATCGTCAACATCGTCCCATGTACCTTCCGGCGGAATGCGAGAACCGTCAGAATCATGGGCGTAATGATAGTCGTTCCTCAGCAACCGGCCGAGCCCGTTTGCTTCACTGGGGATCGGTACGGGCGACTCGCTCGTCTTCGCCACCCACGGCCCGTTCTCGATCATCGTGTTCGCCTCGCTACGGTTCAATCCGCCGCCGTAACGAAGTTCCAACTCGTTGTCGATCAGATAATTCGTGTCAGTATTACCGTACAGGCACGCCTGGTCGAGCCACAGGGCTTCACGCTGCCGGAAATCAAGTGAAAGATCAAGCCAGTCCAGACCGCTGTTGAAACCGGTAAAACCCTCTACCCAACTGTTTTCACCAAGTTTCGTTCGCTTCCTCAAAAGTATACGCAGCTCACGCTTCCAGTCATCGTCCGGCATGGCGATTCTCGCCGCCGCCGCCAGCGTGAACAGCTTGCTCAGATCGATCTCGACCGGTGTATAGCCGCCGGGGGTATTACGATTTATCGGAGCCCATTCTTCATACTCATAGTCGTATCCCCAATTATACACCCGGTTCCACCCCGCGGTATTCACGTTCAGAAGCGAACTCAAATCCACTACGCGAAGCGCCATGACGTATTTGCGACCCCCGAGGTTACGCACCGACTCCGGCGCCCACGTCCAACGACTGTCAAGAATCCCGTCGCCGTCAGCGTCGACGCCACGAATTTCATAGTTACTGCTGCCTTGATAACGACCCGCCAGACCACCCTGGTTATTATCATCCTCAACGGGAATATAAAAATCGCGGTCCTGGTACGGCCTGATCGCATCATTACCGTTGATCACCTCTTCGTTTATCGGCGTCGTGTCCGCCGATCCGAAACTCGGCAGGTCCAGCCATATCCCGTTCACGTTCGTCAGGTGCATCCAGTGCACCTTCGGTTCAGATAAACTGCCGGTCACCAGCGGCACGGTCGAGGCCAGCCATGGATCATCGTAGGGTTCATGGACAGGATTGCTCACAGACTTATTGAGCCGGTTGTCAGGCGAACCCAACGCACGCTGAAAATTGCCTGCATCCAGACGTACAATCCATTCCCTCGTGCCGGATGTCCACGGATAATCATACAGCGGCTCATAGTTCTCACGGTTAACAACCACATCTTCCTGCAATATCCCGCCTAACTTGCCGAGTATCCCGTTGATTACCAACTCCATGTAATCTCGCTCGTAATGGATACTCGAAAATGCGTCCATCCTCACCTGCTGAAGAAACGACAGGCCCAGCAGCGCAATCACAACCAGCATCGTCACGCACAATACCAGCAGCGAACCACGACGCGAGCAGCGGCGAAGACGCTTGATTCGATCGCTTACCACCGGCGAATCTGACCGCTCTTGCCCGGCTTTTCTCTTTCTCATGATCCGACCTCATTTCTGATCATTTCATAACCACTCATTGCATTTACACGCTGACCGCTTAATCACGCGACTGCCGGTTCACCGGTAGAATCACCTCGAACCACTGGCCCCGCTCGTCAACCTGGCTGACGGTCTGATCGTCCTGATATCGCCGGCCAATGTATTTACCGTTACGGTCGTGCAGACGGTATCGAATGCGGATCAGTATCGGCCACTCCGCACCTGTGTCTTCGTCATAACTAGCATGTTGATTGTTCAACCAGACCATGGCACCGTCCCGGGCGTAAGGGAATGGCCTGCTGACATAATTCTTGTTGTTACTCAGCGGCGGCTGAAAGGTGATCGGCATGTCGTCTTCATAAGGAACGCCACCCCAGCGATTGTTCTCCGCGTGAAGCGTGTACCAGATGATCCTGTTCTCCTCGATCAACTGGCCGTCGTTGTTTGTATAACTGTATAGGTAACAGTCGATCTTACCGTCGGGATCAGGCGCCGACAACTGCTTCGGCGGATCCAGGTGACCTGGTTCCAGATAGACACCATCATAATAATCATGTGCGAACTCAACGATGAAATCGCTTACACCCCCTATGAAATAGGTATGCATCGGCGCGATATCGGCCGACTCCAGGTTCGTCGCAATCGGCTTCGACGCCGTCATGAGCCTTTGCGTTCGGAACAGAAAACAGGTCTTCACCAACATGTCGGTCGTCGACAGGGATGGATTGATGCCGTTCAGAGGATCATAGGTAAGATTATCCAGCGATCGGCTGCAGATATCCGTCAGCCCGTGATACAATGCACTACCGCCGCCGTAACCCGATACCACAGCGTCCGGATCGATGTCACTGACATGAACCGGCGCGTCGGTACCGTCCAGCATAAACAGCGCCTGCCTCCCCAATACCCAGTCGGCCGCCACCTTGTTCGGATTGTCCTCCAGTACGCCCTGTGATGGTGTGTTATTCCTGTAAATCCACCCGAGCTCATATTCGTCAGGATCGAATCCGGTCCCCCGGCCGCCCTCCGGCAGCTGCATCACATGGCCGTACCACATCCGCGCATTCACGCCGGAAGGCAAATCATCATACACATCGTACGAACCGTCCGCATCAGGACATAACGATCGCACCAACGACATATCTTCCGGCTTGTAAACAAACACCAGTTGATCGCTGGCGATCGAATGCTGATACGCCGATGGATCACTCGACGCCTGGGCCGCCTGGAAATCCTCGGTCGTCATGTACACATTATCAATGGTATGATTCACAATCATCAGAAAACCCGGCGGCGTGTCGCCCGGCCCGACCATGTGACTTGCCCATGACTCCGGTTCTGTTAAATCATCGCCGACGATGTCCGTCTCTGTCTCCCTGGCGAACTGCTGCGATACACCGCGTGACTTCTGTATGATCTCGCCCATCTGCGTACCGTAACTCACCGTACGCGCCACCTGGTTGAATATCTGGTTCACCGCAAAAACGATAAACACCGTGATGGTGATCGCCACCAGCAGCTCCACCAGCGTCATGCCATGATCTCTGAAATCTTTATGGTTCATTGTCTGACCTCATTCATGACGGGGCCTTCGGGCTGAATGCGAATTCCTCGATATAGATCAGCGGGCTTCGGACTTCGATTCTGTCTTCCCCCGGACTCTCCGCGGCATTGCTCATGCCGTAGTAAAGCCAGTTCACATCACCGGTCAGCAGTGTCTTTACCTCAACACCCAGTGTGTCCGCCATGAAAATCTGCAGTACCACACCCGTATCAGTCAGAACCGTGTCACCCGCTGATATACGGTCAGGAATGCCGTTGTTATTCTGATCGTGACTGCTGATGCCCCATGTTGTCTTATACTTCAGACGCACCAATCCATCCTCACTGCTTGACTCGCTCTGGTTCTCCTGTTCCACACGCACCCGGCGAATGCTCGGCGCAAATCCGTTGCTCGTCTGGCGAAGCACGCAGATATAGGCGAACCATTCCGGATGCGTGGAATCCATATCTGACGCCCGGATAAACGGATACCAGTAATACTCGCGGCGACCGGATACCTCCGGCTTGTCATCCGGTATGTGACTGGGATAACTCAGCGTATCCATCGAAAAGTAATCATCGAACGGCGGGTAATCGTCTTGATTCTTGATCCTATTCCTTATCTGCTCTTCCATTTCATCAACTTGCGGAACATAGACGTGATATGAATCCGTATGACTTCTGAACTGCCGCTTCATATTAATGAGCGGCTGAATACCAAGAACGGTATCTTCCGTATAGGCCAGCAGCGTGCCTTCTCGCAACATGAATTTCCGATCATGACTGTAGCTCAGCACACCGGATTCCACCATCGCCAGAAATTTCGCCTTCGCACCCACGGCGACCTGCCTCGCAGTGACTTCGTAGATCGTCTCTCGCTGCTGACTGATCGCCGTCGGAAACAGTGACGCGATCGATACCATCCCCAACGCAAACACACCCATCGCCAGGATCACCTCCATCAGGTTGAAACCCCGACGGACGGCCACACTGAATCGTACGGCTCGTTGCTCATTTCGCTTCATACCAATCACTCCTCGCGGCTGCGGATCAGCGTGCCCGTCGTGCGGCTGAACAGCACCAGTTGCCCGTTCTGCTGCATCCACTGCCACCTCGCACGGTTCGCATCACCGCTCATGTACTGCCAGTACTTCAGTTGTAGACCCGATAGAATCCCGTGTTCCGGATCGCTCTGCGTCACCCAATCGGCCGCAATGTCGTTCTTGAACTGCTCCTTGTCGTAGCAGAACACGCCCAGTACCGTCTCGATCTTCTCGAATGGCAGAAAATAACGCGCATTTTTCTCGTCCCACCCGTTTTCTGGATAATCCGTCGCATCGTAACGGACATAATCCGCAGTGGCCGGATCGTAATAATCCGGGTTGTAATGACGCTCATCAATACCCTGGGGTTGATCCAGCGAGGCGGGCCGCCTGTAAGTTTCCCGGCTCTGCGTCACGTTCCAGCCGTCAACGGTGTCAACGCCGTTGTAATACACGTAATAACAATCCTTCTCACCCACCATCAGATTGCCGTTCTGATCGAACCACACGGCAAAAGGCGGGGGAATAAGCCACGGCGGATCATCCGGTCTCGCCGTGACATCGTAGAACTGCGACCTGCGGATCACACCCGCCACGCCCATCGAATTCGTAATATAATCGATCCGGATATCCGCAAAACCGTTCAACTCGTTACGCGGCGATTTATTGGGTGCGAAAAACGGGTCAGTATCATCCGCCCTGCATCGTTCCAGCGGCCACGGACCACGGTTGCCGAATTCATAATACGCTTGATGACAGTTTTCGATCATCCGTATCTCACCCGCAGGCGTGAACAGCGCCGCCGCCCCGCTGTACACCCCGGAACCCTTGCGGTCAGCAAGCTCTCCCTGCATAGGCGTCGGGTTCGGACCCAGCATCGCTTCTAACTGGCCTTTCAGTACCACCGTCAGGTCGCCCGAAAAAAACTCAGCCTCCAGCGGCGTACGCGAGGCATAACCGCGGGCAGCGGCTACCGCCATCGCCACCGTGTTCGCGCCCGAGCCTTCGCGGGAATAACGCGTGATGCTGCGAATCACAGGAAAGCCGATCATCGCCACCAGGCTGATTATGCCGATCACTACCATCAGCTCGATCAACGTGAAGCCTCTCACCACGCACCTCACAGCGAATACCGGACCTTTATCAAATGTCCACACTTCTGAACGAATCATTACCGCTCTCCGGGACGCGAATTCTGTTCGTCATCAAAACTGTATATGTTGTCCTCGATATACGCGTATTCATACGAATCGATGTAATCATCAAAATCGCTGAACGATTCATATTCATCGTAAGCGCTGACACCCGATGACAACTCCTCGGCATCGAGGTACCGGCCCCAGTAGCCGTCAGGACCGGCCGAGGCGAAGTACGGCCGGGTATGCTCCGGCAGAAAATCGTCCTCGGGGTAACTGCCGTCCGTTCTGCCGTGAATCACACCGTACGCATATACAATCGGATTCCCCCATGCATCCACGTAGTCGACGAACCCGTCCCCGTCGTAATCGCCGAAACCGCCGATCGCCTCCATCGAATTCCGAAGCGTCGGGACCTGGTACGCCGCCCAGCAGAACCGCTCGATGAATACATTCGCTCGGCGATGAGAGGAATACGGCGGCGTGCGGTCCTGCGACGGGTCCGATCGCAATGGATGGACCTCGTCAGGCCATTCATATAAATCGCCGATCGTATCGACGGCGATTTCACCCGTACCCCTTTTACCCACGGCGTTGAACATCAGATCGTCGCTCAGCCACTTGCTGTGGAACGGCGACTTAGGGACATGCTCGATCGGGATATCCGTTTTTATTTCATAACCCGCCGCTATATTCTCCAACGCGTCCAGAATCGCTCGCGTACGACTTACCTTCGCCTGCTCGTTCACTATCCGGCCCGCTACAATGCCGATCGTCGTGAGCATCAACAGAATGGCGACCACCACCAGCAGTTCGATCAGCGTGAAGCCTTGCCGCCGGCCATAAAACACCACGCTGAACACAATGCATTCAACGCCTCTCATATCACTCGGCGACCGTCTGTTCCGATTGCGTTCCGTCATCATCAATATCCTCTCGGTTACACGACAATCACATCACCGACTGCATGATCTTCACCAGCGGCAGGAACAGCGCCACCACGATGAATCCGACGATACCGCCCAGCACGACCACCATCACCGGCTCGAGCAGCGACACCAGGCCGTTCACCGCCACGTCCACTTCCTCGTCGTAGTTGTCCGCGATCTTCAAAAGCATCTTGTCCAGATCGCCCGTCTCCTCACCCACGTCGATCATGTTCACAACGATCGCATCGCAGACCTTCGCCTTCCGAAGCGGGTCGGCGAAGCTCTCGCCCTGCCGTACCGAGTCGTGCACATTACTCAGGGCACGCGAGTAGATATCGTTGCCCGTCGTTTCACTCGTTATGGTGATCGCATCCAGAATCGGTACGCCCGCGTTGATCAGTGTTCCCAGCGTACGCGTGAACTTCGCGATCGTCGACTTCGACACCAGGCTGCCCAGGATCGGTATATACAGCACGATCCGGTCCATCACCGACTTGCCGCCCTGCGTCTTGCGGATCAGCTTGAACAGCAGGTACACGACTATCGGCGAAAAAATCACCCACACAATACCCGGTATGGTATTGCCGAGATTGCCCATCAGCCATTTGCTCGTACTGATCAGAAAGAGCGTCAGCGCCGGCATGGTCGTATTGAAGTCGCTGAATATGGTCTCGAACTTCGGAACGATCAGAATCATGATGCCCAGCACAATCACCGACGCCACCAGCAGTACCGCCACCGGGTAGATCATCGCACCCGTGATCCGACGCTTCAGTTTCGCAGCCTTCTCAAGAAACTCCGCCAGACGCTGAAGTATCAGGTCCAGCACACCGCCCACCTCACCGGCCGCCACCATCTTGGTATAAAGCTTGTCGAACGCTTTCGGATGACGACTCATCGCGTCCGAAAGCGACGAACCCGATGAAACGTCCTCGTGCACCTGCGCCAGTACGTTCTTCATCAACCCGGGCTTCTGCTGCTGCTCCAGAATCGCAAGCGAACGGAGTATCGGCAGCCCGGCGTCCTGAAGCGTCGACAACTGACGCGTAAACAACGTCAACTGCTTCTGACCCACACCACCGATGTTGATCGACAGATTCACCGATCGCTTCTTGCCCGGCGCCACGGCACGGCGACCTTTCGATTTCTTCACCTTCTGCTCTCGCACCGACGTCGGAAAATAACCCTGCGACCGAATGCGGGCTATCGCCTCCTCACTGCTCACCGCCGTGATCGTTCCCCGCTGAGGCTTACCCGCTTCATTCAACGCTTCATAAGTATAATTCGGCATAACCCTGTTCCTTTATATTGTCCCTTACCGATAACCAGCCGGCCGGATACCGCATACACCCGAATCACAAATGAATTCATTCTTCCATAATCGTTTCCTTCATCACTTCATCGATCGTGGTGACCCCGTCGAATATCCCGAGCAGACCCGACTGTCGCAGCGGTCGCATGCCTCGCTTACGCGCCTCGGCACGAAGCACCTGCGTCGAGGCGTTCTGCATCACCAGCTCTCGCAGTTCATCATCGAATACCATGATCTCGAAGAGGCCCATCCGGCCTTTGTATCCGCTCTGGTTGCAGTAATCACAGCCCTTGCCGCGATAGAGCTGCCGACCCTCAAGGTCCTCGGGTACCAGGTTCAGTTGAAACAGCTCGTCTTCCGACGGCGTGTATTCATGCTTGCAACGCGAACAGATTTTTCGAACCAGTCGCTGCGCCACGATCCCTTCAACCGTCGCCGTGACCAGGAACGGCTCGAGACCCAGATCAAGCAGACGAGCAATCGAACTTGGCGCATCGTTCGTATGCAATGTGGTGAATACCAGGTGCCCCGTCAGGGACGCCTCGACGGCGATCTTGCCCGTTTCAAGGTCACGCGTCTCGCCCACCAGAATGATGTCAGGGTCCTGACGCAGAAAGCTGCGAAGCGCCCGTGAGAAGGTCAGACCCACATCCGGGTTGATCTGTATCTGCACCAGACCGTCGATATCGTATTCAACCGGGTCCTCGGCGGTAAGTATCTTCACCTTCACGTCATTCAACGAGCTGAGTGCCGCGTACAGCGTCGTCGTCTTTCCGGAACCCGTCGGACCGGTGACGATGACAATCCCGTTCGGCTTGTGTGCAAGCTGGTGAAACGCATCGAGATCATCCGGCCTAAGACCGATCCGGTCCAGATCGAGCTGAACGTTCGCGCGGTCCAGAACACGCATCACGACCGACTCGCCGAACATCGTGGGAAGAACCGATATACGCAGGTCGACCGGGCTGTTATTGACTACGAGCGGAATGCGACCGTCCTGAGGCATACGCCGCTCGGCGATGTCCAGATTACTCATCACCTTGATACGGCTGACCACCGGCAGCGCCAGGTGCTTCGGCGGCGGGATCATCTCGTACAACACACCGTCTATACGGTATCGCAGCTTGAACTCATCCTCGAACGGCTCGAAGTGAATATCCGATGCCTTGTCCTTGATGGCCTGCAACAACACAAGATTCAAAAGCCTCTTGACTTTATTGTCCTCCGCCGCCTCCATCACCGTCTCGAGATCGATCGACTCGCCACGGTCAGCAAACTCCTCCAGTGTGGCGTCCCCCGCCAGTTCCGAGACCAGCGACGCCAGTGACTCCTCATCATGTCCATAATACTGCTGTATCCGTTTATCCAATTGCTCCGCGGACGCCACCATCGCCTTCACCTGGTAACCCATCAACAGCCGAAGATCGTCCATCGCACGAAAGTTATCCGCGCTTTTAAGCGCGATCGTCAGCGTGTTGCTCGGCGGATCATAACTCAACGGCAGAATATGGTACGCCTGCGCCATCTCGCCGGGGACCAGACTCACTACCTGCTGCGGAATATCCGTCCCCTCAAGATCAACCATCTCCATGCCACGCTGTGCCGCCAGCGCCAGATTCACATCATCCTGATTGATATAACCCAACTCCACTAACAACTGGCCTAAAGGCGTGCTGTGCCGCGCCTTCTGTTGAAGCGCCAAAGCCTCATGGACCTGATCACGCGTGACCTTACCCATCTTGGTCAGAATCCTGCCGATTCTTCGACCCTTCAACTCATTCAACGACGGCATCTGACTCGCCATATTTGACCTCCATCAGAAAATCCAAAGCCTATTCAACCAACTTCGAATTCCCGATTTCCAAGTGTCCTCCGTTATCGCTTTTCTAACATAAACTAAAAAATATAATCGTTATCGGATATACTTATGTTTATTTTCAGTGATCTTTTGGTGAGTGGGATACTTTCATGGCGGGCTTTCTCATGCTATTGGTTTGAAAACCAATATGTCCCTGATTACACTCTGCATCATACCACTGAGATATTTCGTTTACAAGAAGCTTTTTGATAAGAATATGCATTGGACACATGGAATATGAGACGATTAGTCTCGCATAAAATACAAAAACCGACCCCCCGAAGCCCGATCATATTGCTATCACAATGTCGGAGCCTCTTTCAACTTCAATCTCCATCATCAGGATCAGCGCACACAAAAAAACACGGAAATTCTCCCATGTAAAAATTGGCGCACACTTTCACCGATGAACGTCATCAGAAGATATACTATTGTTACACTTAGACATTAAACAGAAAATGACAGACATCGCCATCCTGAATCACATAATGCTTGCCCTCCACCCGAAGTTTACCCGCATCACGGATAGCTTTCTCCGTCTTGTATTGAACCAGATCATCCACACTGTAGACCTCGACACGGATAAAACCACGTTCGAAGTCGCTGTGTATCACACCTGCCGCCTGCGGCGCGGTCGAGCCGGCATGTACCGGCCACGCTCGAATCTCCTTCGGACCCGCTGTAAAGAAACTCTCTAATCCCAACACGTGGTACGTCGCCCTTGCCAGGACATTCAACGCCAGCTCCGTCAATCCAAGCCCCTCCAGCATCTCACGTCGCTCCGATAGCTCCATTTCAGACAATTCCGCCTCGAGTTTCGCACACACCGCTGCAACTTCAGAATCATGGCCCGAAGCATAGTCACACAATTGGCGCACATAATCACTCTCGCCCGCAAGGTCATCCTCAGACACGTTCGCCACGTACAGCACCGGCTTCTCAGTCAACATCGAAAAACTCTTCAGCAGCTTACGGTCCTGGTCTTCCAGCGACAGGCTCCGGAGCGGCTTCTCATCACTCAGCCACGCCTGACATCGCAACATCAGCTCATGACGGACTTTCGCGTCCTTATCCCCCAGCTTCGCCCGGCGATCCGAGTTCTTCAATGAATTCTCCACCACCTCCAGGTCGGCAAGAATCAGCTCCGTATCCACCTCGCTGATATCACGTAGTGGATCCACACTCCCATCCACATGCGGCACATTCGGGTCATCAAAACACCGCACCACATGCAGAATCGCATCCACCGACCGGATATGTGACAGAAACCGGTTACCCATCCCCTTGCCCTCGCTCGCACCGGCAACCAGGCCCGCCAGATCGATCAACTGCATCGTGGCGGGTACCACTTTCTTCGTCTCGATGTACGTATTGATCGTCGCCAGCCTCGGGTCCGGCACATGAACCACCCCGATATTCGGCTTCCCACCCGCGATATCACCTGATACCCCAAGCGACGTCAGCGCGTTGAATACACTCGTTTTCCCAACATACGGCAAACCGACTATTCCTGCTTCCATAGGCTGATCATTCCCTTATGAAAACCTGGCCTTCCCTGGCGGATGACCGACAAACAGGCACCCCACCTCGGGGCGCGATATCATGCGATTACGAGTATAATAACGCTTTTGCCGGAAATCCGAACATCAGCGTGCCACTCCGCGAAAGATGCGACACCGGCCGGCTTGACGTTTCCCAGACTGAACAGTCTCTTAGAGGTCACTTATGACAGAAGATTACATCGATCCCGTCCCCGAAGAAAGCGAACAGGAAGCCGCATACGCCGGCGCAGGCCAGACCGTCGACCTGGCTATCGAAGAGGAACTGGCCGACAGTTATCTCACCTATGCGATGAGCACCATTGTCGACCGGGCGCTGCCCGATGTCCGTGATGGGCTGAAACCATCACAACGACGCATTCTCGTCGCCATGAACGATCTCAATCTCAGCCCCGGCCGAAAACACAGCAAGTGTGCCGGTATCGTCGGCGAGACCATGAAAAAATACCATCCACACGGTGACGGCGCCATCTACCCGACGCTCGTCAACATGGCTCAGGATTGGAAAACGCGATACCTGCTCATTGATAAACAGGGCAACTTCGGCTCGATCGATCCCGACCCGCCGGCTGCCATGCGGTACACCGAAGCCAGGCTGCACCGCCATGCCATGGAAATGCTCGATGACCTCAAACTCGATACCGTCGACTGGCAACCGAATTTTGATGAACAGTTCCAGGAACCGAAGGTACTTCCCGCGAAAATGCCCAATCTCCTGGTCAACGGCTCAACCGGCATCGCGGTCGGAATGGCATGCTCCATGCCGCCGCATAACCTCGGCGAAATCTGCGATGCGATCATGGCACTGATCGATCAACCGGATATCACCATCCGTCAACTGATCGAGATCATCCCCGGCCCGGATTTCCCGACCGGCGGGACCATCTGCGGCCGAACGGGTATCGCCGAAGCATACGCTACCGGCCGGGGACGCATCACACTCCGCGCAACGATCCATCACGAACAGATACGCGCCGGACGCGATGCGATCATCATCACCGAAATACCCTACCAGATCAGCAAGAACAGCGGCATCGTCGATAAGATCGTACAACTCCGTAAAGCTGACCGACTTAACGACATCGCCGATATCATCGATGAATCCTCCGGGCGAGGCGGCATGCGGGTGGTCATCGAGCTGAAGCGAGGCGCCGACCCCAACGTCGTCGAAAACCAGCTTTACCAGATGACCCCGTTACAGAGCACCTACAGCATCATGAACATTGCGCTGGTCCGCGGCCAGCCCCAGACGCTTTCAATCAAACAACTCCTGTCACTCTACGTTGAACATCGCATCGACATCGTCCGCAGGCGAACACAGTACCGGCTCAACCAGGCTCAGCACGAAGCCCACCGGATCGAAGGCCTGATCTACGCGGTCTGTGATATCGACGAAGTCATCCGGCTGATCCGGTCAAGCCGGACCCGCGAGGAAGCCATTGAAAAATTACTCGCACGCGGGTTCCGCATCCCACCGGACCACCCACAGTCGCCTCTTATTCCTGAGCGGTTCAAAGCCGTCTCCGCAGAAAAACCCGCCCTGCTCACGCGGTTCCAGGCCGAGGCCATCGGACGACTGCAACTGATTCAGCTTGTCGGACTCGAGATCGAATCACTCGTCGCACAGTACGTGAAACTCATCGAGCAGATCGAGGAATATGAAGCCATCCTCGCCGATCCACAGCGCGTACTGGCGATTATCAAAAACGAAGTACTCGAACTGAAAGCGAAATACGCCGACTCACGAAAAACACGCATCGAAGCCGGTGAGGTCGGCGAGCTCGATATCGCCGCACTCACGCCCGTCGAGCAGGTCGTCGTCACCATCACCCATGCCGGATACGTCAAGCGACTGCCCGTCGAGGAATATCGCGTCCAGGGACGAGGCGGCAAGGGTGTGATCGCAGCCAATATGCGGGATGATGATTTCACCGAACAGGTTTTCGTCGCCTCTACGCATGACGATCTGCTGTGCTTCACCAACACCGGTCGGGTATTCAGAATCAAGGTCTACGAGATCCCCGAAGCGCCTCGGACCAGCCGCGGCCGGGCTATCATCAACCTGATCAACCTCCAGAACGACGAACGCATCTGCGAATTCATGCCCATCAGCGACTTCGAAAAAGGTGAATACTTCCTTTTGTTCGCCTCGGCAGGCGGCCTGGTCAAACGTACAGCGCTGAAGGACTATCGTAATGTCCACAAAGCCGGCATTATCGCTCTCAACCTGCGAGAAAACGACAGCCTGATCGGCGTTACGTGGACCAGCGGCAACGACCACGTCCTGCTGGGAACGCGAAACGGCATGTCCATCCGGTTCCACGAAAGCGATGCACGCGTCATGGGCCGCAACGCCACAGGCGTCAAGGGAATCGAGCTGACCGGCGACGACCAGGTGGTCGGACTGGTCAGGATACCAGAAGAAGAAGAAGCCGATCTACTCACCGTAACGGAACTCGGTTACGGCAAACGGACCGACACGATTGAATATCTGGTCCGAAGCGACGATGGCAGCACAAGGCCGCAGTCACGCGGTGGAAAAGGCAGACGCGATATCGCCACCAGTACACGGAACGGTAAAGTCGTGGGGCTGCTGCGAGTCACCGATGATGACAGCCTCATGCTGATCACCTGCGGCGGTATGATCGTCCGCATCAACGCCGCCACCATCCGACGCACAGGCCGCGGCACACAGGGCGTCAGACTCATCAACCTCAGCGAAGACGATCAACTCACCGCCGTGGCAAGAGTTGCCGATTCCGAAACAAATGGTGAAAATGATCAGGACGATCAGGATGAACAATGACGCGCCGACACGGTATGACGGCTTGCATGACAATCGACACCATGACATGCGATTGAAAAATATACGTTAACAAAAAGGAACAGCCAAGATGCCTGTGCAGAAATGGTCAGATCACATCTGGGTCGCTCGCCTGGCGGATGACCCGCCGTTCTCCGATGATCTGGATGAACTTCACGAAAAAGCACTGACCAACGACTTCATGCCGCATATCGTGCTCGATCTGTCAAATGTCGAACATCTGAACAGCTCCAACCTGTCGCAATTGCTCCGGTTGAGGAAGCGCATGGCCGACCGTGAAGCAAAACTCAGGCTGGCCGGCCCTTCTGACCTGATCTGGGCGTTGTTCCTAGCCACTGGATTGGACAAGGTCTTTGAATTCAATGAAGATACATCCACCGCACTCGCCGACCTGCAGATCGATAAATAATGGCGCCCGGAGCGATTCATCCTACCGGGAATGTTTCAGCAACTCTTTCAGAAATGACGGATTAGCATCGCCACCGAGTCGGCGAAGATGTTCGATGTCCATCCATGCCTTGTCATATTCGCCGAGCTGATAGTAAAGCTCGGCACGGTGGTGATATATATACGGAAGCCGGGGATTCAACTCGATCGCTTTACTGAAATCGTCCATCGCCTGCTCATATCGACCGGCAAGTACATGGGCGTAACCACGCATGTCATAACCAGCGGTGAACTCCGGCTCGATTTCAACGGCTTTGTTGAAGGCTCTAACGGCTTCGTCGTACCTGCCCATCTGCACCAGGCTGGAACCTCGCTTGAAGTAGACAATATAAAAGTCTGGCTTGAGAGAAACAGCCTTGTCATAATCCTCCAGGCTTTTCTCGTGCATCCCGAGCATCGCATACGTAAACCCTCGCTCCTGATAGCAGTCCTCGCAATCAGGGTTCAGTTCGATGGCTTTCGTCAGTGATTCAATGGATTCGCGGTATTCATCTGCTTCTCGATAAGCGCAGCCGAGATTGTCGAAAGCGCCATAGTTCGTCGGGTCGTGAACCGTGGTGTCCTTCCACAATGAAACAAGCGTGTGGTAGTCTTTGTTCCGGCCATAAGTCATGTACATGAAGATAACGATCAGAACAACCGTCAATACCGGTATGATTCGCTTCAAAACAGCACCGGCCGGCCCATCTGCTTTAGACCGATCTTTAAACTGCCTGTGAAGCCAGTACCCGATGACAACGATCAGACTGACAACCGCAAGCAGGGGCAGATACATCCTGTGCTCAGCGCCGAGTTCGGTGGCGATGGGAATAAAACTCGAGCTTGGTGAAAGAATGGCGAAGAACCAGAAGCCGAGAAATCCCAGCCACGGTCGATATCGCAGCGCGAGCATGGAACTGGTGAACAGAACCAGCAGGAACGTCGCCTGCGGCCAGACTGCCGGCAATGTATGTACCAGCCGCTCCTTTCCATAATAGAAAACCAGCGGATGCGGCCAGATCGCAAGGCGCAGGTACTGCGTGATCATATCACACTGCGTTAACAGATATTGCCAACTGCTGACATCGCCGGTAAATCCCGCCGTGCCCCTTCGATCTCCGGTTCTGATCACCAGAAACGCCGACAGAACCAACGCAGTCGCCAGTCCGAGGTAAACCGACCGCCGGGAATGCCACGCTTTTCGGAATGAACCGGCCAGAAAAGTGCGGTCATAGAGCAGCACCATCACCGGCGCGGATATCATCACCTCCTTCGTTGCCATACCCAGCATGCAGGCAATAACTGACAAAACAAACCACTTCCTACCCCCACTTTCATCGGTGGCGCCCCGGACGAAGCAGTAGAGTGTAGCCAGATAAAACAGGCCCATCATCGCCTCGACACGTTGGTTAATATAAGTAACCGATCCTGTCTGAAGCGGATGAACCGACCAGAGAACCGCTATGACCAGACCGAGTAGAAATGAACGCCGGCGGAAAGTGGGTGGTGCCGACTTCAGTTCAAGCGTCCGACTGACCAGACCGAAACAGAACATCGATGCAATCAGGTGAACGGTGAAATTGAATACGTGATAACCGGTCACATCGAGCCCGCCTGTCGCGTAGTTCAACACAAGTGACAGATTGGCCACCGGCCGGCCGTGGACCGTTGAACCTTCCAGTGGCGATATGATGTGATCCCAGATCGGCCAAAGCTGACGAATTCGGTAATTGTCACGAATGGTATATTTACCGTCGAAAACAAATGGCCCTTCAAAACTATTACTGTAAGCGATGATAAGAACAAGAAAAAGAACAAAACCGCCGATGAATGATTGCCAACGGAACAGCGAAGGCTGCACGTCGGCATCCGAATCGGACGAAAACAGTCTGTTCTTCCGGTATGACACGATATTTGTTCAATTTCCTGCAATTACCGGATTCATCACTGCTGCTAATATAATAAACCGGCACAGGCAGGAAAAGTGCTCAGGGGAAAGGCCGTATGCCCTGCCTTACTTTCTAACCAGGATTCGGAATCGGTTCATTGTATCTCAAAGGCATCAATATGGATCATGCCGGCGCGGTGGATGAATCGAAGCGTGTGACCCTGGTGCTTCAGGCCGGTCACAGTGCAAAGTACCGTTCGATTCTCCCTGGAAACATCGGCCTCGTAGCTGACGCTTTGAACGAATCGGCCGTCGATATAGAGCTCACCCATACCACCGCTGCCTGTTCCGCCGCCGATGATCGTCATACCGCTGCCTGTAAAGGTCAGTTCAACGAAACTGCCGGCGCTTACAGCCACGTGTTCCGAACCACCTGAATAAGCCGGTGATTCATTGATCATCCAGTCACCCTGAAAAATGACATACGGATTGTCGTCTTCAATGACTGACTGTTCAAAAAAGGATACTAGACCACCTTTGGATTCCCCTTTCGGATCGAGAGCCGCCGCCGCCTTCCTGTCACCCGCATCATCATAACCGGCTTCTCCGGTAGTTTCGATTACGGCATAATCCGCAACAGGCGGCAGCTCCGAACCACCTGGTGTTGCGGAAACCTCGGTCGAGCAGGCCGTTGACTGAGTACCGGCACTATCGACGGTCTGAAGGACATAATAGTATGTCGTCGCGTTATAGACGGTCTTATCAATGATATTGTCTCCCCCGAATGCGATGGCGACCAGTTCGTACGGCCCACCTGCATCAGTTGAACGCTTGACCAGGTAGTATAGCGCCGGCGGTTGAGCGGTTGTCACGCTGTCCCAGGTCAGTTGTATCACACCGTCACCGGCTACCGCCTGAACGTTCGCCGGCGGCGGCGGCGCAGGAGCGGGATGAGTTGTTCCTGTAACACTATTACTGTAATCGGAATGTCCGATTTCATTGTACGCGCGAACTCGATACGTATAGGTGGTCGAAGAGATAAGTCCGCCATCAATGTAATAAGTCACGTTCGGATTGACCGTTGCAACCTGCTCGTATACACCACCCGGCTCTTGTTTCCGTTCAATCTTGAATCCCAGTTCATCATCTGACTGATCATCCCAGTCGATCTTGATATGGGCGTGGTTGAATACAATCATATTCAGATTGCTCGGTGCATACGGCGGTTGCTCTGCCGGTGCGTAGCGATAAAGCGAATCATCCGGCACGGCCATTATCCCGAATCCCGGACCTTCGTAACTGACTCCAAGGGCAATATCACCCGATCGGTAAAAGTAATCGACTTTGATCGCGTGAAGACCCGACTCGAGATTGATCTGGCCGGATCGTTCCTCGATATCATGCCGGCCGTCGTTATCAACCACCAGCCGATCACCGATATAAAGCCTGCTGCCGTCACTCGAGCTGAGATAGAACGTATAGTCGCCGTCAGCAGGCAATTCGATAAAACCTGTATAGCGGAATCCGAAATCATCGTTCTGTAAACGCGGTGTCAGATCGAAATCCGTTACTGTTCCGATGGCAAGCGGTACAGACCAGGCATAGTTCGGGATATCACTCCAAGTGCCTTCGTAGTAACGGTAATCCAATCCGTTTATAACGTTCGGTGGATTACCTGCAGGGCGCATCGCGCCGGGTTTATATCGATACATGAGTATCTTCGCCTGCGTTTCATCGTGAGCGAAGACCAGATACTCACCATCGCTTCGCTGATAGGCACTGATCGCCCGCGGCGTCTCCAGCCAGCCGTACTGTCCGCCGAGTTCCGGGCCGGGAATCAGTGTATCGACATAATCGCCGGTGTGACGGTCGTAAACGAGGATATGTGAACTGATAAAGTATCCGACGAAAACGTAATCACCGACGATATCCATCGACTTCGCAAAAATATTATCCGAAATATCTCCCGTACTGTAACCCGCATCATCATAGGGCAGTTCAATACGCCATGCGATTGACTGCGAGCCGTACCAGTTGTCATAGCGGATGATTTCCCTTCCCAGTGTACCCCATTCGCTTCCCTCGCGACGGTTATCATCCGTATACCCGGCAAGGTACATGGTATCCGTATCATCATGATAAACCACGCGTGTGAGATCCGTCCGCCAGCCGTCGAAAAGGGGCGGCGTGTTCCAATGGTCCATGTGGTTGTATTCGTAGATAGGATTGCCATGCTGATCCAATCCCTGGCAGATATACCGCCTTATGCCCGTGGTATGCCCGACCGTCCACACGTCACCGTTGCGATCAGTCCAGTATCCCCAGATATCGCCGGCGGGTTCCGACGAACCGATCTGGAACTCTCCGGGATAGTCACGCTCGTAGTTACCGTTACCGTCACGCCAGATATAGGGATCGGGCGCATTGACACCGACCCGGCTGATACGGCCGCTGGGAATGAAAATTTCACTGGCCGGTTCCTTTCGGAAGATGCTCAGGCCGTTACCACCCTGATCTTCAAGAAACAGGAACTTGCCGCCGAGAAAATCACGGACCATCACGGCGGACTGGTTGCGGATTCTCGCACCTTCATCGTATTCCGGTATACCGGGTTGTCCCTCGGGGCCTGTCAAGCCTTCATGATATCGCCAGTCGTCGGGGAACCGGAACGGATCGACTGTAAAACCTTTATACGTGCATTCGTCACCCGGCGGCATACTGTAGTCCATGACATAGTGTGCGTGTTTGGTGTAGACATCAACCCCGTCCGTTGTCACATCCGCATCACCGCCGTCGACGAATTCCATTCCGATACGCTCCCAGAGCATATTCCCAGCGGGATCGAACTTCCGGATCATCGACCCGGTGCCTTCCGCATCGTGGGTTGCAGGCGGGCCGTTCGTCGAAACATAAATATTACCACTGCTGTCGAATCCGATACCGGTAGGACCGTTGAATTTAAGCGGGTGAATTTCACCGGGATTGGTTTCAAATCCATGCTGACTGACCGTGGTGGCTGCATAGACACCGCCATAGACACCGAAGCTGCCGGCGTCAGTGCCATCGGCCTCGAAAATACGAATCTGCTGGGCGGCGCCGTACTCGGCGACCCATACCTGACCAGTCAACGGATGGATCGCCAGCCCACGGGGGTCTTCCAGACCCTGAATCTCGCCCGGTATGATCGTGCCGTCTGGATTACAGTGCACCACGCGTGCATCGACACCGTCATCCGCCGCCTGAACGATCCAGAGCGTATTGTCGGCCGCATCCACGGCGATCGGTCCAGGACGGGTGAAACTGAAATCTCGCAGATGCTGCATTGACACCGCGTCATAAACCCGAATCCGTTCATAGATATGGTCGCTGACGTACAGTTCCTGCTGCGGGAGATTTTCATTGACGGCAATGCCACGGATTTCATCACGTGGAAACTCGGCAGCCTGGTAGATATCAATGTAGTTTTCATAGAGCGCGCCGCTGAACGTCGCCTTCGATCCGTCACGGAAAAAACGTCTGACGGAAACGTGATTGTTGGAATTCGGACGCCACTTGCAGGTGACATACACGTACTGGCTGCCGGCGGCAATAGCGAATCCGCCTTTGCCGTGCATATCATCCAGTCTTGCGTAAGGCATACCGTCACAGTCATATATTCCGCATTCGGTACTGCCTTCATCCCAGCGGCTGCTTGTAAAGATCATGCCCGTCGGATCGACATACATTGCCTCGATCCAGTGCTGGATATAGTCCGTACCGCCGGGAAAGGTATTGCCGATCTGCGAGCAGTGGTATTCCAGTACAAGTGGTTCGACATGAACGTTATCAAACACGGCCTGGCAGTACTGGCTTGTATGACGCGAGGCGACCGCCATACCGACATAAACCGCTTCCCCGGGGTCAGGGAGTGTCAGGCTGCACTGGTGCTCCCATTCGATACCATCGGTTGAAGTGAACATGCCGACCTGATTGTTGTATCGCCAGACTTTAAACGCCATGGGGAACCCGATGTAGTCATCAGCCTGATTTTTAACCGGGGTATGCCCCGTCTGCCTTCGCCGGACTTGAAACGGATCGCCGTCAGGCTCGGCGCAAAGCAGCAGTTGCGGTGAATCCGGCGCCATGGACTGGCGTACCATGAGTCCCGCTTTCGCACCGACTTCCGGGTTGGTCATACTGACCAGCCGGGCTGTCATGATGATGTTACCGGTGATCCGCTGATAAACGAAATGGAACTTGTCCGGTGTACCGGCGTAATCCTCGAATGTCCCATTGCCTCGGATCGTAAAGGCCCCGGTCACGGTGTCATAATCGGCACTCCCCGCCAGGTCAGGGCCTCCTATATCCGCATTCTGCCATAAGTCTGGCACGTCTGCACGAACAGGTAACACCGGCCATAAACTGATAATTCCTGCGAAAATCAAGACGTTCGCAGCAAACTGCCAGTGGAATCGGTCGTTAAACATATCGATCGTTCCTCATGAAATTATTAAGACTGATAACAAACACCCGATCCATTACCACCCGGAAATGGCGTAATTATTACCTCTGTTGTTTTTGCTTCCTCAGTGAATGACTGAAAGATAACCTGCCATCGATTCACCGAAAACCCTGCGTCAACTTTCTCCTGATCCGAGTCGGTGCCATCACAATTCAATTATGACATCAAGACCATGTCCTGAAACAACATATTTCTAATTGACAGGCGAGAAAATACTACTCATTGACTGCTATTGTACATGTGTCGCAATAAAATACCAAACAAAAAACCGGCAACAGGATAAAAGCATAAATGCAATATTGACAGGTGTTAACAGGTTCCATTCAGAATCGTTGCCGATTTATAATAAAAGTGCCGGTTGATGAAATTCAACCGGCACTGACCTGTTTTAACCTCTTGTGACCGTTCCATGGTCATTGTCTGACATTGTCAGCCTATCGACCGGAATACGGACCCTTTACGGATTCAGATTCACACTGACATTCGAGAATGCACCGTCGCAGATGGCCGCGTCGTCATGACTGCAAACGGCTATGCCGACATGGATGTCATTCCCGAGGCCGGTGAATGTCCATGATCCGGTCTGTGTCCATGTCGAACCGTTGGTCGACTCATACCCGGTCACGGTGGAACCGCTTCGGATAAGCCTGAACCAGAGCGGCGTGGCGCCGGCCTCCGTTGTCACACCATTGGCTGAACCATTGGTCGTGTCACGGTAGACGAACTGCGTACCGTGGCCGGGGGACATACCCACATAAGCAAACTCGGAACCTTCGATGAGCGATTCGCGAATCATCAAGCCGGCCTTTGCCCATTCGTGGGTATTGGTCATGCTGTCCATCCGCGCGATAATTTCCACGTCGCCGGTGTCAGTCTGATACAGGTAGTGGAAAGCATCATGATCGTACCAGATATCATAGCCTGAGCCGGAAACGGTAAAGGCATCCACACCCGTCGATGCCGCCGCGCCTGGCAAACCGACAGTTCCCACATCCACAGACTGCCACGGCGGAGGCAATGTGCCCGATCCGCCGCCCTGGTATTCCAGGTAGTCGACGTAAATCCAGTCGCCGCCCACCTTCTGAATACGGATGGTATGGTTGCCGCTTGCCAGGCCGGTCTTTTCGTAAATCAACTGCTGGTACTGATTCGAATCAACCGACTGGAAGCTGACCGTACCCTGCGAGGTAGAATCAATAAAGATTTCGGCCGTACCGCCCCACGGCTGCTTATCCGCATACAGCTTGACCGATGTGCCGGTGAAACCGAGTTCGGCGTAAGCACCGTTCTCATTGGTTTCATGAAGGGTGGTATTGAATCGGCCGCTCCATCCGGAATGGGCCGTCCATGCGCCGCTGTACGATATGGCGGCGTCGGCATCATCAACGATCTGAGGCCCGCCACCTGCGGGTGTGGGGGCACTATCCTCGTTCGAGTAACCGGAATCGCCGCTGCTGTTGTACGCCAGGACGCGGTAGGTATAGGTGGTATCCCATTCCAGTCCCGCATCGGTTCGGAGCGTGACATTTTCCGTAGTTGTCGCCACCTCTTCATACGCGCCGGTGGTCTTCCTTTCGATACGGAATCCGTCTTCATTGTCCGAATTATCCTGCCACTGAAGCGTAATCCAGTTGCCCTCACCGGCCGTGGCCGTCAGGTTACTGGGGGCCGCCGGCGGCGGCGACTGTGGTGTCGTTGCCGAAGCCTCGTTACTCGGAGCGGATTCACCGTCCGGATTGTAGGCGATCAGGCGGTAGGTATATAACGTTTCAGCAGTCAGTCCGGTATCGGACGTACTTACCTCATTCGCGGCGATCAGTTTGATACCTGCGAAATCGCCGAGCTGAGAATCATAACGTTCAAGCCTGAAGCCATGTTCGTTATCCGCGTTATCCTGCCAGGTCAGATCGATCTGGTTATAGGCAACGGCAACGGCGTCCAGGTTGCTCGGTGCATCAGGTGGATCAAGCACATGCGGCGTGGCAAACGCTTCATTCGACGAAGTCGATTCCAGACCGTAATGATCGACCGCGGTCACGGTGTAATAATAGGTGTTGTCGTTTACCACCTGGCTGTCGATAATACTCGCTGCGCCGAAGGCGACGGCGGCACAATAATAGCCGCTGCCTGAAGTGGCCGATTTAAACACCTTGTAATAGAGCACATCGGGATCTGTGCTGGGCGTCCAGCCCAGGTAGACCCTGCCGTCATCGGGTGACGCCGCCAGATCAGTCGGCGGAGCGGGCGGCCAGGGGCTGTCCGTGGTATTACCCGCCTGGGCCGGATTGATACACGGGGTTTCAAAAGCCGGGTTATACGCGACAACACGGTAATTATACAACGTCGACGGCGCCAGGCCGGTGTCGGTATATGACTCGACATTCGCGCCTACGGTGGTACTGAATGCATCGTTAAGTCGCTCGATACGGAACCCGGTTTCGTTGTTCGACATGTCGGACCATGTCAATTCGAGTGATGTATCGGAAACAACGGATACCGCGAGATTTTCCGGTGCAGCAGGCGGCAGGACGATATCGGGTTCGGAATAGAACTCGATTTCAGCGATATTACACATACCGCCATTCGGGCTGTAGTATCGCAGGTACTGATAGGTTACCGTCGGATCGATATCCACGTAGTACCACTTGTCACCGAGGGGTATGAGATTGTCACGTGTAATCGTATGGATATCGGTATAACTTACACCATCATTCGAACCCTGGAACTTGCCGCCCGGCTGCAGCGGCGCGGGCGCGAGCTTGAACATGCCACGCTCACGCGGAACGAACTTGATCCGGTAGACCTCGGTGGCCTCACCGGTGTCGATACCGGTATAACCGTCATTTGCCCAATCGTCGATCAGATCAACGTAAGAGTAAATATTCCCATCAAACGCAGCTTTGTATCCGTCGGGATTTTCAGGATCACCGCTGTAAGGCATGCCTTCACCGAAAGGTGTTCCCGTGATCAGTTTCAGTACCGTACCGGTGGTGGCACTGGCGGTATTGGAGTATTCCGAGTCGCCGCCGGCGTTCACCGCACATACGCGGAAGTGATAAGTCGACGATGGATCGAGACCGACGATACTACAGGAAGTCGTATCCGGCCCGGCGCCCTGGATGTAACTGAATGTCGATCCGCCATCGGTCGACATTTCAATGCAGAATCCGTGTTCATCGCCGGAATTGTCGTTCCAGCTCAGATTGATCTGCATATCGCGATAGGCAACGGCCGAAAGGTTGCCCGGCGCTGCGGGCACGGCGGGCAGTGACCACTTGGGCAGACGGAACACAAGAACCTTGCCGGCGGCCTCATCGGTAACGTAAAACTGGTATTCACCGTTGCTCCGCAGGAAGGACGTAAACGACCGCGGCGTTTCAATCCAGCATTTGTAGTTGATATCACTGTCCGCGGGTTTCATATTGCCCAGATGCGACTTTGACAGATGATCATAGGCTTCAAGTCGGCCCTTGGCCTGGTTCTGGTCCTTGCCGGCCAGATCGTAGTCATGTGTGTAGCCATAGACGATCATGTCGCCCACGACATCCATGGACTTGACCCATGTGGATCGACCGGGGTCGACATCGGCACCGAACCGGATGTGATGGACCATATCATCGATGATATATCGCCGTGTGCGATTCGCAGACGACCAGTTATCGTAACGGACAATCCCGTTGCCCAGCGCGCCGATAATGTATTTTTCCCACCTTCCTTCATCGTTGCGGATCAGTTTTCTCGATGTGAGATATCCACCGATGTACATGGTATCGGTTTCGGGCACGTAGCAGAGGCGATTGGCAAAGCCCCGCTGTATGGGGCTGTTCGGATCGCCCGGATCAGTAAGCGTATTGGGATAGTCCGGGTAGAAATCCACCGGGACAATCCATTCACGCGTCGGTTTGGTCGGGTAAATCGGTGCGCCGATGCTGTTGACACCTTCGCATTTGAATTGCGAGACAATGCCGTCATAATCGGCTGTCCAGATATCGCCGTTGGAATCGACATACCAACCCCAGATCCCCGGCCGCGCTGAAGCGTATTCATACTCGAGTGGATCTGTTTCGTTGGGCTTGCCGTCGCCAAGCCCATCTCCGTTTTCGTCACGCCAGTTGTACCAGTTTCTTCTTATCTCGAAATCTTCCGGGTTGACCGGCGGCGTCACTTTTGCATCGACATGATAGACATAATCCTTCAGGATCGTTGCACAGGGAATAGCGATTTCACTGCCGGTTTCGAACCGGTAGATCAGCAGACCGGCAGAGTGCATGTTTTCGACATAGAGGTAACGCTGCAGTACACCCTGATCGTCAGGAATATTCCGGACCATCACATCGAACTGGGCGTCGATGCGTGCATCCCAGTCGGCCGGGTCGAGGGAGTAGTAGTTACCCCAGCCGTACCATGCCCGCCAGTCGGTGGGATAGGTGAACGGATCAAGGGTGAAACCGACGTACTGCTGTTCCTGGCCGCGTGGCTGGTTCCAGTCCATCACGAAGTGTTCATGCTTGGTATACATATCAACAGCATCGGTCGTTCGATCGACATCAGAGACATCGAGAAACTCGAGCCCCAGTTTCTGCCAGACAAATGACCGATTGGAATTGAATTTCCGCATGTAGGCCCCGGACCCTTCACTGGCCGTCACGGACGGCGGCCCGTCGCATGCGACATATATATTGCCGCCGTTATCAAATCCGAGCCCCGTTGCGAAGTTGAATTTGAGTGGGTGAACTTCGCCGGGTACAGTCGCCGTACCAGTCTGAGCGGCGGATGTCGCGGCCCAGACGCCGCCGGGGGCGCCGAAGGTATCCATCGGACTGGCGGCGCTGCCACCGGACTGCGAGAAGATCAGAAACTGCTGACGCGACCCATCACGGTCAAAAACCCAGACGTTATTACTGTTATCGACGCCGATACAACCCGGATCGATCAGGCCGGTAATCTGGGCGCCCATGTAGGAACCGTTAAGAGCACTGAATTTGGCCGCACGATTGAGTGAGGGTTGAACAACCCAGAGATTACCGTCATTCGCTACTGCCAGTGCCCAGGCACCTGAAATCGACAGATTGGTCACTTCGTTCATATTGAAGTCATAAACACGAACATAACCATCATGATGATTACTGACATAGACACGATCCCTGATACCACCTTCAGCCACCTCATCAATGGCAATCCCACGAAGGTGATGATCACGTTCCTGTCCGACATTGAAGGGATCACTGATCCCTCCGCCACCACCGTAGGTATGCATGACTTTCAGGTCGTCACGGGTATCGCCGTTGCGTGTCAATCGATAGACGCCGTAGTTCCCGCCATCGCGCCCGAGTGCGTAAATATGGTTGCGACTGGCACAAACACCGAAACCGGCGTGATGGAACATATTGTCACCGCGGTCGATCGGTTCGCCGTTGGAATTGTAGATACCGAGATTACGACCGCCTTCCTCCCATCGGCAGGTGGCAAAGAGCGTACCGTCGGGATGAACGCCGAAACCTTCCATACGGCCCTGGATAAACCCGTCCGGCGGCCTGGTATTGGCGTCGGCATGCGAATTGCCGAGCCAGGTCGTCGAGTAATCCGAAGCAGAAAACGGGCCGACCGCCTCAGCCGTCAATACCGGTAAGACAATGATCAGGCCGCACATAAGCAGCAGTGCTGATCGATAACGGAATCGTGTCAACATGATGAGTCCTCCATTAGGTACTTTTTGAATGTGTCATATCATGACCTGAGCGATGATTGAAGACAATCGATCAATCGCATCCCTTACTTTCCAACCCTCACATGTCCATTCGATGCAGAGATGTTCACTGCGAAACCAATATTAAAATGCGCTGACCGGGCATGGCGCCCGGCCCGCGCTCCTGGAAGAAGCTAAGTTGTAAAAGTGATCAGCTTCGGCGACACCTGCAGGTGACAGGGGTCTTTCCCGAGCCGACCTTCGATGCGGGCATTAAGCATCCGCACGAGCTCGCATCCGATTTCATAATTACGTTTATCGATCGAAGCGGGCGGCGTGTAAGCATCCCACTTCCGCTCGTTAATCTGCCGGTAGTAATTGTCATATCCGACAATGTGGATATCCTCGCCGGGCATCCTCCCGATCATGCGGCATGCGGTGGCGATATTGCACACTTCGCCGTCGGAAATCGCCATGATGGCGTCGATTTCAGGATCGGCCACCAGTGCTTCACCGAGCACCCAGGCACTGTACCTCGCCTTCATCTGGTATTTGTCATGGGTATCCAGTTCGAACGGCAGATCCTTGCTGCACAACGGTGGAACGATTGCAAGTCCGGCCTCGGTCATCGCACGTTCGTAGCCGCAGTCACGCTGATGCAACCAGTTGAAATATAACGGCCCGTCGATCGGCAGTTCCCAGAACCGCTTGATGCGTCGACATCCAAATTGCTCGATCAGGAACCGGGTCAACTGATAAGTTCCGGATTCCTGGTCGGATTGCACTGTATCAAACGTCCGTAGCTCAGGTTCGTACCCGTAGACTACCACGGGAATACTCATTGCCCGAATGGCATCCAACTGCGGCATGGAAACAGAAGGCATCGCCTTGTCACGAAAAGCGACGACACCCATCGGCCGGTTTGATGCCATTCGCTCGATCCGATCGGGTGTCAGACGCTCGGGGTCAAGCGTGAGGCAAGCCGATTCCGACCTGGCCAACTCCTGCTGGACGCCGATCTGAATATAGACAAGATACCCCGGAGACATCTTTTCAAGCGGGTTGTCAGGCCAGTCCGCCAGCGACATGACGGTATCCGCCACAATCGGATCCTGCGCTCGGCGGATACGATCGACCACCACACGCCGCTTGTTGATCAATGTAAGCAGTCCCTCTTGCTCGAGTTCCTTGAGTACGGAGCGTACAGTGGCGCGCGAAGCTTCGAAATGATCGGCCAGTGTCTGTTCCGACGGTATGGCCTCACCCCGGGGCAGGCGGCCCGAATCAATCCACTGCCGCATCATGCGCGCAATCCTCGCACGTGGGCTGCTGCTATCCAGCTTGAATTTGTCGGATCCTTTTTCCCCTTGAACCATGGGAAACACCTACTTCCAGGTTTGTTCGATCACCACTTCCATTCAATTATGAACTATATATTACCGTTTTCAACCGAATTAGTCAACCATACATACTATAACATACCATTCCATACCCTTCATTGCTGTCCTCAAAAGACTGAATACAGGGAAATCGCCTTAATTCTTCTCCTAATAAGATTTTATGAATTTCGAAATACCTCTCTACCCACACCTCAACATCAAATGTATCGTCAAATATTTTCTATTGGCACCCTTGCAAACACCAAATCTTGCTTTTCGCGGCCTGATAATCCGCCATATTTGATAGACAATCTACATGTCAATGAATCCAACTCACAACCTCTTGCCCGGAGCGCAATAGATCAAACCTGCAAGTCGCATGACAGCACGAATCAAAACATCCCAAATCAAAAACCCCCACACTTCGCCTTACGGAGGATTGAAGCCATGGGGGCTCGCATCAGAATTTTTCTGT
>CAYRND010000022.1:0-32846 GCA_964425365.1 uncultured Phycisphaeraceae bacterium | reverse complement strand
ACGTGCTGGAAGAGGTTGAAGAATGGGGCACTTAGCTTAACACCTATGCCCCTCACCCCACCCTACCCTACCCTGCGACCACCCCCGCGGTATTCATTCGGGTTGTTCAAGATCAGACCCGATCGCGTGCAAGGTCAATACCAGCGTATTTGGCAATGGATACATGGTCATTGGGCGTGCATTATTTGATTTACAGGACGAATCTGCTGAGATCCTTATCCTGAATGATGGCGTCGACCTGTTCGTGAACGAGTGGTCCGGTGATGTGGCAATCGGTATTGCCGGCCTGAACCATTTCAGGTGCTTCGAAATTAATCTGTTCGAAAAGTTTCTCGATGATGGTCATAAGTCGTCTGGCGCCGATATTTTCCATCGAGGCGTTGGCTTCTGCGGCCAGTTCGGCAATGGCGTTGATAGCACAATCGCTGAATGTGATTTCGAGTCCTTCGACGGCCAGTAAAGCCTGTTGTTGTGTAGTCAGCGCATTTTTCGGTTCAGTGAGGATGCGTACGAAGTCATTGCGTGTCAACGCTGACAGTTCGACTCGGATGGGGAATCGTCCCTGCAATTCGGGCATCAGATCGCTGACGGAAGCGGAATGGAAGGCCCCGGCGGCAATGAAGAGGATATGATCGGTATGGACGGTCCCGTAGCGTGTGGTGATGGCTGAGCCCTCGACGATGGGTAACAGATCACGTTGTACGCCCTGGCGTGAGACATCGGGCGATCCACTACCGCCCCCGCCGTTTTTGCCGATTGAAGGTGAGGCGATTTTGTCGATTTCGTCAAGGAATATAATTCCGCTGTTTTCGGTACGATCGATGGCTTCGGTGACGATTTTATCCTGATCCAGCAGTTTATCGGTTTCCTGTTCGATGAGAATATTTCTGGCTTCACTGACGGGCATACGCCGCCGTTTTGTCTGTTCGGGTATAAGTTTTTCGAACATATTCGCCATATCGGGGTCCATCTGATCAAGACCCATATTGGCGAAGATGACGGATGATGCGGGTTTGCGTGTGATGGACAATTCGACTTCTTTATCATCAAGTTTGCCGGCGTCGAGTTGTTCACGGACGCGGTCCCTGAGTCGGGTGCGTTTTTCCTCCGAATCTTCAGGGTCGACGTAAGTTCCGGTGCGTGCGAGGTTTTCGATACGACCATTTGAGGTATCAGGCAGAAGCAGGTCGATGAGACGTTCCGTCGCGGTTGCCTCTGCATGTTCGGTGACGAATTTCGCCTGTTCCGAGCGGACCATACTGATCGCCTGATCGAGCAGGTCACGGATCATGGATTCGACGTCACGGCCGTGGTATCCCACTTCGGTGAATTTGCTTGCCTCGACTTTGATGAAGGGCGCACCGGTCAGATTCGCCAGCCGTCTGGCGATTTCGGTTTTACCTACGCCGGTGGGTCCGATCATGATAATATTTTTGGGATAGACCTCTGCGGTCATTTCCTGAGAGAGCTGTCGTCTTCGCCAACGATTTCGAATGGCGACGGCGACGGCCCGTTTGGCTTGTGCCTGGCCGATAATGTACTTGTCCAGGAATTCGACAATCTGTCCGGGTGTCAGGTTCTGCATAATGGATATCCTATCAGGATCAGCCTATCAGGTGAATGGACGGTAAATCAGCAGTTCTGTGAAACGGTAGGGGATGTACCATTCGGGTAAGAGACCGGCTGGTCAAAATGGATCTGTGTCAGGTTGTTGATTATTGTTCTAAGTCTTTTTTTGGCGGGTTTTAAGGTCCGTTTATAACGTCCCGATAAGCTGCGTGGTCAGGCTAAACCGGGGTAGTTAGTTAGTCGATGCAAGAGAAGAAGATACAGGCGCGATCGGCGGGTACAAAGCGCGCTGGAGCACGATATGCGGACATCAAACCCTGACCTTGTTGCATAAATTGAGAGGCGGCAGAAACGTATGGCATTTGGATTCAGTAAAAGCAGGCATTCGCCCATCGCCATTGATTTTGGTGCTGATAATCTGAAGCTGCTTCAGGTCATTTTGACCGAACCGCCTCAGCTTTATGCGGCCGCCAGTGCCACGTTTCCCGCCGAGGCCAGGCGTGATCCCGCCGCCAGGATGAAGTTCATTACGGAGGTTCTTCCGGATCTTCTCAGAGGCGGCGCGTTCAAGGGGCGTCGGGTGATGTGCAGCATCCCCGCGCATCAGATGTTGATTCAGAACATGGAGATAGCACGGGCAGAGAAGGACAATCTTGATAATGTGGTTGGTCTTCAGCTTCAACAGCGATTGAATATCAATCCTGCGCGGCTGGTCATGCGATCGCTTCAGGTCGGCCAGATTGTTCGCGACGGCTCACACCGGCAGGAAGTCATCTGCCTGGCCGCGGGTCGGGATGTGGTGATGCAGTATATCCAACAGGTTGAGCGCTGTAAGTATCAGGTTGTGGGCATGCACAGCGAACCGTTGTGCCTGTTCCGTGCGTTTCAGCATCTTCTCGCGGGTCGTCAGGAAACAGATCGAGTCATCTGTTTTATTGATATCGGCGCGGCTTCGACAAAGGTCATCATCATGCATGGCACGGAGATGGTTTTTGCCAAGAAAATCCTGGCAGGCGGCGATCAGATTACGATGAAGCTCGCTGCGGCAAAAGAAATAGATTTTCTGAAAGCTCGCGAACTGAGAATAAGCCAGGCTGCCAGCCCGAAGCATAAAGCTGCTGGTGCTGGTGGTGAAGGTGCGTCGCTGCCCCTGAGTGGAACTTGTGTAAGTGATGCGTGTGTTTCGCCGTCACAGGCTCCGAAGCATGAAATACCCGCTGCATCGTTGTCGGCGGATCATGAGATGCTGGATTGCCTGATGGAGGAACTTGGGTTGTGTATTCGATATCACCAGAGCCTGTTTCCGGAAAAACCTGTTGATAGATTGATCTTCCTGGGCGGTGAGTCGCAGAACACGCAGATTTGTCAGTCGGTTGCGAAATCGCTTCGTATCGCGGCACAACTGGGCGATCCGTTTGCGCGCCTTTCCCGAGTCAACCAGCGTGCAAAGACGATTGGTATCAATGTGAATCAACCGCAGCCGGGCTGGGCGGTTCCCCTGGGATTGAGTCTCAGTGAAGCGAATCTGTAAAGGCGTGATGCCGGTACTGAAAGAATAAGCCAAGTAAATCATCGGAGTTCGAGATGCCAGATAAAATGAGCTTCATGCCGGACGATTACCTGGAGGATAAGGTCGCCAGGCGAACGAATATCATCTGCATTACGTTGTTTATCATTGTCATGGCGGCGGTGGTGGCCGGTTTTTATATTACGGATCAGCAGCGAACCGAAGTCAGCCGTGAGTTGAATGAGGTAAACAGCCAATTCAAGGATAAAGCCGAACAGCTCGACCAGATCGAGAAGCTTCAGAACCAGAAGGAGCAGATGATCCGCAAGGCGCGGGTGACCGCGGTTCTGGTTGAACGTATTCCCCGAAGCATGATCATGGCGGAATTAATCAATCACATGCCCGCGACGCTGAGTCTGCTGGAATTTGAACTGGATACGAAGAAAGTCCGTAATGCTCCACGTCCCAGGACCGCACTGGAACGCGAGAAGTTGAATGTACAGAATCGCCAGGATCAGGAACAATATCCGGAGATTGTGGATGTTCAGCCGACGGAAGTATCGATCATCATGGTTGGGGTGGCACCCACGGATGTGGAGGTTTCCGAATTCATGGCGGCCTTGAGTGCTCACCCGTTGTTCTATGATGTCAATCTGCAATTCAGTGAGCAGGTCAGTATGGAAGACCAGGAAATGCGTAAATTCAGAGTCGAGCTGATGGTTGACCAGGAAGCCGATATTGAAGCGATCAAGCCGACGATGGTCCGTCGGGGTCTCAAGCAGAATCCGATGAGCGATAAGATTCAAATCGACAGCAGCGGTCGGATGGTTGCGCCATCGGGTAAAGTAAGTTCGGTGGATACCGATTGAACCGGGAAGGAACGCGATATGAGATTCGGCATACGTGAATTGATTTTTCTGTTGCTGCTGATCGGTGTACCGGTGGCGGCTTACTTCTATGTATATCAACCGAGGAACGTGTTGATTGCCGAGGCCCGTGAAGAAATCTCAATGAAACGGGCCAAGCTGAGACAGCTTGACGAGGCGATGAGCAGTATTCTGGACTTGCCCAGCGAGATCGAGAAATTATCCGAATCAATTGCTTTGTACGAACAGAAGCTGCCTTCTCAGCGTGAGGTCGAGGTGATTCTGAAGGAAGTATGGGAACTGGCGGTGAAGCATCGGTTGAAACCGGAACGTGTCGGTACCGACAAGATTGTGAATACCGCTCATTATGCGGAGATGCCGATCAAAGTCGAAATTACCGGTAATTTTGACGGTTTTTACAGCTTCATGCTTGATTTGGAACGCCTGCAGCGGATTACCCGTATGCCGACGATGAAGCTGAAGAAGATGCGGTCAAGTACCGAAGGGCGTATGGAAGCTGAATTCATTATGAGTATATTCTTCGAGGGTTGAGTTATCTAATCAGGCATGCGAAGCAGCAGGCCACAGGAGCGGTGTTATGAGCAGTTTTGATCAAGATAACATGGGTATGACGAATGGCAACCGATCGGGCGGTGATGAGCCGCAGTCATTATCCCTGATGGGAGGCGTGGCGCAGTCCGAAGGGTTGAATGACAATGAGATACTCGGGCTCGATTCCGGCGGTCGCGATCGTTCAAAACGTCTGACACAGGGGATTCTTCTGATCCTGCTGGTGGCGATGATAGCGGCCGGCTCCCTGTTCGCCATGCGTGTGTCACAGGATGAGATGTCTGATAACCGCGACGTTCAGGTGGATGCCCAAATTGACCAGTGGATCGCGAAGCTGGCCCATGCAGATGGGGACGGCGAGCAGACGAAGGAAGATCTCGATGAACTGTTCGGAGATACAAAATCACTGGTATCGATGTTCTCGCAGGATATGACGACCAAGCAGATTCCCATCGAATATATCAAGAAGAATCCCTTCATGATGAGTATTGCCAAGACCGTTCAGGCGGAAATGCCGGTCAGCCAGGGGCCGAATCGAAGTGATGTGATCAGAAAACTGCAAAGTGAACTCGACAGAATGGAACTCCAGAGCATTGTAAGCGGGTCCGTACCGTTGGCCGTGATCGACGGGGAATTTGTTCGCAAAGGCGATCGAATCGGCAGTTTTGTGGTACAGTCGATCGGAACACTATCGGTGAAGATGACGGCGTCAGGCGAGATATTCGAGCTGAAACTCGAGCAACCCGGTGAAAACGGCCGTCGCTGGTGAAAGATTGTGTGCTGGATGTCGACAGTCAGAAGACATCAGACGATCCGGTGATTCATGGAAGGCAACGATGTCAATGGATGAAGGTTTAGAGTGGTTGAATACATCTCCCAGTGAGAGTACACCGGCCGATGGCGACGGCGGCGGTGATGAATCGCTGAGTGATTTATGGGCGCCTGAACAGGAAAAGGGTACCAGTGCATCAGTGGCTTATACCAATGACCTCGGCCAGTCGCTGCTGAATGCGGGGATCATCAATGCCGAACAGTTGAGCAGTGCGCGTGCCGTGAAGGAGAAATCACCGGGAAAAAGCCTGGCTGATATTTTCTACGAGATGAATGTGGATGAGGCAGGTCTTCAAAAGGCTGTTGCCAGAATATCGGGGCTTCCCTTCGAACATATTGAGATGTCCGGCTTGGATGCGGACAAATACATCGATCGACTCGGTCTGGATTTCTGCAGCGAGCATGGTGTGATTCCACTTCGGATGAGTGGGTCGAGGCTGGTTCTGGGTGTAGTGAACCCGGATAATCTCATTATTATCGATGAGGTCAGGCACAAGCTCAGCCTGCCGCTGAAGACCGTAGTTGTATGTTCATCGGATATCGGCGTGATCATTCAGTCCCGCAAGGAAGACGATAGTGAAACGTCGATTCAGCAGGTCGATGATATTATTGCTGATATCGATGAAGATGATGTAGAAGTCGTCGAGACAAAGGAAGAGAACCTTGATCTCGAGAAGATGGCCGGGGAATCGCCTGTCATCCGTTTTGTCAATTATCTGATTTTCAACGCCGTCAAAGAGGGCGCATCAGATATTCACATTGAACCGCAGGAAAAGAAGCTTCAAGTTCGTTATCGTATAGACGGCGTATTATTTGATGCGATGAATCCGCCTCGCCACATGCATGCGGCGATCATATCACGTTTGAAGATCATGGCGAATCTTGATATTTCCGAACGTCGCTTGCCTCAGGACGGTCGTATTCGCGCCAATGTTCATGGCAGGAAACTCGATCTGCGTTTATCCACGCTTCCTATTGCACATGGTGAAAAGGCGGTCATGCGGATTCTCGATACGCGAGCCATTTCCGTGAGCCTGGACGAATTGGGAATGAGTGAAGACATGCTGTTTTTATGGAAGCGACAGATCTGTCAGCCGCACGGCATTCTGTTGGTGACGGGTCCTACCGGTTCGGGTAAGACAACGACATTATACGCTTCATTGGGACAGATGGATCGATCCCATCTGAATATATCAACGGTGGAAGACCCGATCGAGTATCATTTGAACGGTATCAATCAGACGCAGGTTCATGAAAAGATCAATATGACATTCGCCGCAGCGTTGCGTGCACTGCTTCGCCAGGACCCTGATGTGATCATGGTGGGCGAGATTCGTGATGCTGAAACGGCCCGGATTGCCATTCAAGCGTCATTGACCGGGCATCTGGTACTTTCAACCTTGCATACCAATGACGCGCCGAGTTCAGTGACACGTTTGATCAATATAGGCGTCGAGCCGTATCTGATCGGTTCCGCGGTCAATGCCGCAATGGCACAGCGCCTGGTCAGAAGAGTCTGTGACCACTGCAAGGAGAAGCAGCCTCCGGATGAGACAGCATCGGAGCATCTGGTGATCCACGGGATTGATCCGAACCAATTATGGCACGGTAAAGGTTGTGACAAATGTCGTAATACGGGTTACGCCGGTCGTGTTGGCTTGTATGAACTATTGGTTCTCGATGACACATTGCGTGACAAGATTGCGGGGAACCCGAATGTCACCGAGTTCAGGCGGATCTGCGTAGAGAAAGGCATGGTCACTCTTCGGGAAGACGGATTCGGAAAGGTTGCCAGGGGAGTCACGACGGTAGATGAGGTTCTGCGCGTTACAGAGAGCACGATCTGACATATCATGTTTCCAGTTCAAGCAGCTTTGCGTGAATATTGTGCAGCGGTTGGACCGGTGTGGATAAGACGATGATAAACATCAGATATGTTATTCATACGGCGATCGAAACTGAAATGGCGATGAACGCGTTGCCTGGCGGCATCTGCCATTCGGATTCGCATGTCGGATCTCATGAGTAGTGTGTGCAACAGTTCCGGCCATTCTGTTTCATCATGCGGCAGTAGCATGCCGCAATTTCCGTCATCAAGCAATTGCCGGATACCACCGACATCGGTTGCCGCGACTGGTACCTTCATAGCCATGGCTTCGAGCACGACATTCGGGGAACCTTCCGTATAACTCGGCAACAGGAGCATGTCCATCATTTCGTACAGCGGGCGGGTATTCATCTGCCAGCCCCACCATCGGACAGCATGTTGCAGGCCGAAGTAATCGGTGAGGATATTCAGGTGTTCGCGCTGCGGCCCGTCGCCGATCAGATGCAGTTGGGTATTCGGATGACGATCAAGCAGGATTTTGAAACTGCGTATTGCGCGATCGACGCCTTTTTCCGTACTGAATCGACTGATGACACCGATAACCGTCGCGGATTCGGGAATTCCGAGTGTTGCTTTCGCGGCCGCTCTGGTACGCTGCGGTGAAAATTCCTGCAAATCGACAGCGTTAGGAATAAATGTCAAACGGGAAGGGCTTACACCGTGCATGACACAATGCCGCATGAGTGAAGGGCTGACCGCAATAACGTGATCGTAATGCGGCAGTACGAGATTATCCAGGTGATAATAGAGCCTGGTTCTTGCGGATTCACGGGTAAAGCCATGTACTGTCGTGATGAGTTTCAAGTTGAACAGGCGTTTTACAAAAAGTCCCATGACGTCCGATTTATAATCATGGGCATGCCAGATTCTGACATTCAGGGATCGGCAGAGATCAGCCAGTTTATTAACGGTAGACAGTGAAATGGGGGAGGATTCAGTAATCTGGAACAATCGGCAATTGAAACGATCGGCCTGTTTTCTGATCAGGTTAACAGCCGGATCATTTGTTGGATGGATATATGCTGCCGCAACATTCCATTCAGCTTTATTGAGATGTCCAGCCGAACGGAAAATGGTCTTATCCGGACCGCCGCCGGAGCCTTTTACCACGCGAACATGAAGAACAGTGGGTGCGGCGGTTGTATCGGCCGTTACACCGCTGTGGAAATCTGCGGAGCAGGATATTCTATCAGGCTGTTTAGGCTGTAATATCATTGTCAAGCGTTCAGACCATGAACCCCGGGCACGAAGCACAGGCAATGCCTTCGATTTCACTTTCATTTATCGGTTTTTTGAAACTGCGTCGGGCCAGGCGGTATTTTCGGCCGTTCCATATTCTGCCGAAATCCTGTTCAAAGGCATTTCCCATGTCTTCACTTGTTTCATAGGAGCCGCAGCAGAGAGAAACCTGCCCGTCCCAGTTGATTACCGCCTGCCGCCACGGCCAATCGCAGAAATATTCCTTCCGCCCATTGTAGTCCTGCTCGTTGTACGACTGGTTTCGCATTCTGTCGTAAACTGACAGGCGAAATTCATTCTGATTCGGCAACCAGTGATCCAGATGTTCCCTGGTCTTTTCAGCCAGTATATCCGGTGCGAGGTTCAGTTGCTGCAATTGTTGATTTCTGTTCTGGAACCGGACATTCATTGCAGGTATCGAGAAGACTGCTTTGCAGCCGAGTTCGTCGGCCAAGCGACGAAACGCATCCTGTTCATGTTCGTTATGTCGCGTGACAACGAAATTCAGTTGGATGCAAGGTGTGCGGCTGCCGAGTCGTTTCCGTGTATCAATAATCTGTCTGATTTTGTCTACTGTACTATGGAAGTCTTTTCCCGGTTGATAGATTGCGTAAGTATCCTGCGATGCTCCGTGCAGCGAACAGGTCAGCAGTTCCAAGCCGCTGTGGACAAGTCGTTCGGCATGACTCTTTTCGCCGCGTTTCGATTCCAGCTTGTATGCATGCAGATTGGAACTGATGTAAGTCCATAGACCGCTGTCAACGGCGTATCGGATCATATCATAAATGTCCGGAACAATAAGCGGGTCGCCCCACATGGATAAATCCAGGGCTACAATATGATGTTTGAACCGGTCGATCAGTTGTTTATACCGGTCGAATTCCATTTTACCTTTGGGTCGGCTGACCAACCCCTGGCCAGTGGGGCAAAGCCGACATTTTGTATTACAGATATTGGTGGATTCGATTTTCATCCGGTAAGGTCGACCAATAACACGCTCTGTTTTCAACATGAACTGGATGTTGACAAGAGCCATATTGAAAAGTTTATAGCAAGTCAGATAACGATGGTTACGCCACAGGTGATAAACAGCCCGTGCAGCATAATCAACTGCCTGGAACAGTTTCCGGATCAATCCGAACCGGTAGGAGCCGTTCTGCCATCGAGCAGTGGTAGAAGTGATTCTGGCCAGTTGGCGGTCAATCTGAAATGTGAGAGCACTCACAGTCATATATCCTTTCAGGCAGTAACAGGGTCACCCCCGTATCGCCGGGGTTTGGGAAATACAGGATGAACGGGTTTCGGATTGCATTCTTCGGCAACGGGTTCTTCCATCGTTAACGACTGTTCGATATATTGCCTGAGAATGGAAGGAAAGACGCCGGAGATAACCAGAAGAATCCATGGAAATTCGACCGCTTCCATGGAAAGGAACATGCCGCCGACAATGAAGGTGACCATACTGGTCTGAATTGCGATACACAACATTTCGATATCATACATATCGGCGGATTCTTTCGAGTCCGGGTTACAGAACATGTGACGTTTATGGCGGGAGATGGATTTCGATTTTGCGATGAATTGCAAGGCGGCAGCCAGCATAAGCATGTAGAAGATAGCCGCCGGTACACCCGAATCCGAAGCAATTTGGAGATATTGGTTATGGATAGTACGGCCATATCGATCGACACCGTAATTATAGCTATAAATATTTGAATTTCTGATACCTTTTCCAAGCAGGGGTGATTCCCATGCCATTATCCAGGCAGCCTTCCATGCAGAAATACGTGCCTGAGCCGATTCGTCATGCTGGTAATTCTGTGTAGAGAGGAATTCCTGACGGATTTCGTTGCCCGACATCACGAGGACAGTCACTGTCAGCAGACAAGCGATCGTAATGGCTTTTACCCGTGGTCGAAATGCCCAAAGGAACCATATAATTCCAGCCAGAGCTGCAACCATGGCTGTACGCGAGAAGGACATGAGCATGGCATGGATCATCAGCAGGCCGACGATGGGTGAAGCATATCGTATCCATTTTACCCAGCCGGACTGACGCGTCAGCGTAAAGCAAATGGCGAACGGTATTCCCATCGCCATGAGCATCCCTGCTCCGTTATTGTCCAGCCCGCCGAATCCGATGTGGAATATATCGACGCGGCCCTGTGTGAAGTAGAGGAAGTTGATTTCATAAGCGATATAGCCGAGCAGTAGCATAATTGAGATGAGGAGGAGCCGAATATGCCACATACGGTTGATTGCAAGGGTGCTGATAATCGCCATTACAAGCAGTTTGGCGTACTCGATGCCCCATGATTCGGCTACTATGGGATCGAAAGCCGTTAGAATACTGAGCATGACCAGCAAACCGTAGCAGATCATCAATCCGAGTACCGGATTGAAAATATTTCTGATATTGGTTTTATGATAGTTCACCACTGTGCTGATAATGGCGATCAGAGCGGCAAAAAGTGACCACCTGACCCGCATGGGCATGGCCCAGTTCCACATATACTGCGGTCGCAGGAAAGCATATGCGTAGTAAAGGAAGACACCCCAGAAAGGAGATGCGATCGCCGCCACACCACCGACCAGCGTGAAAAGAATGATGAATATAAACTGCTTCATATATTCACTCGCACACGGTATTCATCCGACACAATCGTTTCAGAGGTTAAAATCGGTAAAATCGATATTCACCTTAAACGGATTCAGATAACCGGACTTGGTGATTCACCCTGTTGCGGTATACGGCGTGTACGTCAGGCGGGGATTATCGGAAGTAAGGTCGACCTGCATCGAAAAAATGTGTCAGTTCGCAACTCATGTCGAGGAACCGACTGGATTATGGCAGATATGTCCTATCGCATCACAAGCGTACTGGATATCATGAAGGGTAAGAAAAGGTCCGAAACTGAAACGGGTTGTTCCACCCGTTTCGACGGTACCGATGGTTTTATGGGCCCATGGCGCGCAATGAAGTCCCGAGCGTGTCAGGATGCCGTATTCATGTTCAAGCAGATCCGATAGAGTTTGCGGGTATTCAAAACCATCGATTCTGATACTGAAGACGCCACAACGATGTTGAATACCCCTTGGGCCGTAGAGTTGCAGGCCCGGCATTGAACCATTATCGGTCAGCCCTTCGAGCATCGCGGCACACAAAGCCAGTTCATGGCGCCACACCTGATCAATTCCACGATCCAGTATCCATTTGACTCCTTCCGACAGGCCGATGATGCCAATGGCGTTATGGCTGCCGCTTTCGAATCTGTCCGGGAGGTGTGAAGGCTGGCGATCCAGTTCACTCATCGAGCCGGTTCCTCCAGCCCGCACATTACATAAACGCTGCTCGATACCAGGGCGTATGTAAAGAACACCGGTTCCAAGCGGTCCCAGCAGTCCCTTGTGGCCGGGGCATACCAGCAGATCAATCATATCATGCTGGACATTCAAAGGAACGTGCCCGGCGGTTTGAGCGGCATCGACAAGAAATGGGATGTCATGTTCTCGGGCGATCCGGCCGATTTCACGGATCGGTTGCAATGTCCCCGTTACATTCGAGCCATGGGCCACCGCGATCAGGGCAGTTTCGGGTCGGATTGCCCGGCGGATATCTTCCGGGTCAACGAGTCCCGATTGTTCATCGCAGGCCGCACGCGTTTGAGTGACGGCATCAGATTCCACAAGCATATTAAGTGGTCGCAGAACCGAGTTGTGATCCAGCAATGTTGTGATAACGTGGTTCTTCCTGACCCGGCGGGCGTGATGAAGACGATGGCGAAGCAGGCCAGAGATAGCCAGGTTCAGCCCATCCGTGGCATTCAATGTTAAGACGACATGATCCGGATTATCACCTCCGATCAACTGGTTGATCCGATGTCGGCATGTATCCATAAGTTTCCCGGCCTCGCGTGCTTCCCTGTAGGCTCCGCGTCCGGGGCTGGCGCCCAACTGATGGGCATAATGGTTCATGGACGCGGCGACAGCAGGTGGCTTGGGAAAGCTTGTTGCCGCGTTGTCCATATAAATACGCTTTGATTGTTTTTCTACTTCCTGCATCGCTCATATTGTACGCTGGAATCAGGTGATAAACAGGTCGAAGCCGTTGTTTCACGGAATTGACAGTCGGGACAAGTCAGCGTAGCGTGAAGCCATGCATAAGAACATGTTATCTGGCGGCGTTTCGTTGATAGTCATGATATTGATCGGCTGTGAATCATATAACCGTCCCTTTGATCCAAAGGCGTCGTTACCCCGAACCGATTCACAGAACTCAGCGGCGGGAGGATATCGGCCGCTGGCCTATGTCGATGGAGACCCGATCTACGTCAGTGAAATGCTGCCCATGCTTCTGGAGATATCCGGCGGTCCGATTCTCTCGGAATTGATTCTGGATCGTATGATTGAAGATAAGTTGGGGGAACAGGATCTGACGCTGACCAAGGACATGATCGAGTCGGAAAAGCGGATGATGCTCGGTACATTGAGTGATGATCCGGATCAAGCCGCGTTGATGCTTTCGCAGCTCAGGCAGCGTCGTGGCCTGGGGAACAGGCGGTTTGAAGCCCTGATACGTCGTAATGCGGGTTTGCGTCTGTTGATTCAGCCTCGGGTCAATATTACGCCGGCGGATCTGCGGGAAGGCTTCGAGCTGCAGTACGGTCCGCGATTCGAGTCGCGTATTATCGTCACCGATCGGATCAGCGATGCGAAAGCGGTCCAACAGCGCATTGTGGCCGGGGATAAATCCTTCGCTGACCTTGCGACGGAATATTCGACCGATATCAGTGCCTACCGGGGCGGCCTGCTTTCGCCAATCAGTCCCTCGGATCCGACTTATCCGAAGACCATCCGGGATGTACTGATGCAGATGCAGCCTGGAGAAGTGAGTGAAATTATTATTGTAGAAAATGGTTATGCCCTGCTCAGGCTCGAGCGGATCATTGACAGTGCTGCGCCTGAATTCAGTGAAGTCCGTGAGCAGGTTGCACAATCAGTGCGAATGGCTGAGGAAAAACTGCTGATGCAGCAGTTGGCCAGGGAACTGATCGCAAAGATCAAGCTGATTACGCTTGATCCGGCATTGAATCAAAGCTGGCAATATCAGCGACGACAACTGCTTCAGGAATGATGTATTCTCAGGGCGGGAAATACCCGACAAGATTGACCTGTGTCATGAAGGATTATGGGATGATCAGACGTGGGTGACGGAAATCATGTTATAATGACGGACTGAATATGTGCCTTCTGTTGAGATATCAGTGATGGAAATACATGTTGCCAATCGGATCGAGCGTTTACCGCCTTACATTCTCGGCCGGCTCAAGCAGTTGATTTATGACCGCCGGAAAGCGGGAGCCGATATTATCGACATGAACATGGGCAATCCTTCGGATGCGCCGCCCGATGCTGTGGTGGAGAAAATCCGTGAAGCGGTACTGGACCCGCGTAACAGTCGTTATTCGGTCTCCGCCGGGGTATATAATCTCCGGCGTGACATGGCGTTGAAATACAGGCGTAAGTGGGGCGTCGAACTGGACCCCGCAACCGAGGTCATTGCAACCATCGGGTCGAAAGAAGGATTCAGTCACCTGTGTCTCGCTCTGCTTGGGCCTGGTGACATCGCGGTGGTTGCCGATCCCGCATTTCAGATACATACCTATGCGGTTGTATTGGCAGGTGCCAGTACAGTTACTGTGCCGCTAGGCAATGATGAAGCCTTTATCGAACGTATTGAAGTGGTTTTGGCCGAACTGACGCCCAAGCCGAAGGTCATTATTCTCAACTATCCGCATAATCCGACCGCAATGACTGTTGAACCGGGATTTTTTGAGAAAGTCGTGGAGATGGCCGATCGCCATCAGGTTGCCATTCTGCATGATTTCGCTTACGGCGAAACCTGTTTTGATCAGTATCAAGCTCCCAGCTTTCTTCAGGCATCGGGTGCAAAGGAATACGGCGTCGAATTCACTACACTGAGTAAACCTTACAATATGGCAGGCTGGCGCATCGGCTTCTGCTGTGGCCATCGAAGCATGATCAAGGCATTGGCGACGATCAAGGGCTATTATGACTATGGTATTTTTCAGGCGATTCAGATCGCCGCAATCATCGCGATGAGAATCGGGGACGACCATATCGACAAACAGTGTGAGATCTATGCCGCCCGGCGTGATGTGCTTGTCAGCGGGTTGCGTAAGTTGGGCTGGCAGGTCGAAACACCACGCGCTTCGATGTTCGTCTGGGCGAAAATCAAACCCGGGCATCTTGAACTTTTCAATAATTCAACCAATGAGTTCTGTCTGGCGATGGTTGATCAGGCGGAAGTCGCCATGACACCCGGTTCCGCTTTCGGATTTCGCGGCGAGGGATACGTGAGAATGGCATTGGTCGAAAATGAACAGCGTATTCGACAGGCACTCCGACAGCTCGCTCGAGTATTGAATCGGCCTGTACCGGCCGTAGGGTGATCATAGCTCTTTCAGCAGTCGGCGGCCTTATTCGGTTGAATCCTTAACCTCCCGGCATGCTTCTAATATTTCCGACAGGCTTTGTTGCCATTGCGGGTTATTAGGCTCCAATCTGGTTGCTTTGTTCATATTGGCGATTGCCTGGCTGCATTGATCGGTTCTTACCTGGATGCGTGCAAGGGTATCGAGGTAATAGGTATTATCCGCATCGTCTTCGACCGCCTGAGTTGCAAGTTGAACTGCTTCCTCCAGATCCTTCGATTGTTGAAGTAAAATCATCGCCAGATTATTTTTTGCCATCGGCATTTCATCGGACAGTGCGATTGTCCTGCGATATGATTCTTCTGCAGCCTGGAGGTCGTTTTGAGTTTCCGCAATAAGGCCGCGTGTAAACCATGCATCAGGATGAGAAGCGGCATTATTTTCCACCAATTGCTCTGCGATCCGCCTGGCATGTTGAAGGCCGTCCTCATTATTGAATTGACGAGCAAGCATCAACCATTGCCTCGCCAGTGATATGAGAACATCGGTGTCATCCTGCGTGAGTGTCGCTTCAAGTATTGTGAGCCATTCACCTGCTTTATTGTTGTCCTGGATCGATGAACCGGCGAGTTCAAGCCAGAGTATCTTCCAGTAGTTATTTTCGACCAGTAGCGGCTGAAGCAGCTCTGCCGCTTTATTAATCCTGCCATCAGCGATAAGGATGCGGCAGTAAAGCGAAATGACCTGGCTGTGCTGTTCCGGTTGCCGGAGTGCATCGTCAAGGTAAGATACAATAGTCTTGTCTGCCTGGTCGACCCGGCCTGTTTTCAGATAAGCCTGGGCAATAACAATATCCGCCGAAAGTTTATCGTCGGGCGATCGTTTTCGCCATAAGCGGGCTGTTTCCAGTGCCTGCTGCCATTTACCACCGGACACGCAGGCTTCCGTGGCAAGTAAAACCGGTGATCGGACATGAGGGAATCGAGCCATAGCTGAGGTCGCGGTTTTCAGTGCGTCTTCATGTCGGCCGAGTCCCAGGTAAATCTGGGTCAACAGGTTCTGCAAAGCAAGGAAATCGGGATTTGCTTCGGCAATGGATTGTATCCTCGATGCAACTGTGTCATTGATGGATTTGCCTTGATCGGCGTCATGAAGTATCTGCAGCACCTCGATAGCCGACTTGCAGTGATCGGGATTCTGGATGACGGCTGTTACAACAGGACGGGTCTGAACATTGGCCAGAAATGCATCGAGCAGATGTTGATTTGTCTTGAGTAATGCCACACAGGTATCGTCTGGTATTGTTTCAAGCATCTTGTCTGAAGCGTTGATGACTTGATCGATTTCACCTTGAAGCATGTAGAAGTAAATCAGTCGGCGATGGGCGATGGGATTATCCGGATCGGCCTCGACGGCAGCCTGATAGTGCTTAAGTGCCTGCTCGATTCGGCCGGTTTCATGGTAGTAGTCTGCCGTAAGAAGCAACCGTTCGACAGGCGGTATATTAAGATCGCCAAGCATATTTATTGCCTGGTCTGCTTCGTCTTTCAGGTCCTCTGAGTAAAAGAGGGTTGCAGTGAATAGAATCCGATCGGGTGTCGGTTGGTTCAGCAGATTACGGCATAATGAAACAGCTTCGTCGATCCTGTCATTACGTTTATAAAGCGATGCCAGCAATAGCAGGTCGACGGAGGTGTCGGGCTGAACCGATTCTTTTAACTGTTCGAGGATGTCAATGGCTTTTTCATCCTGTCCGATCTGAGCGAGCAGAATGGCGGCATTTTGGCGATCCTGGTCGGAAGACTGCGGATTGCTCAGAACATGGTCGAGATGTTTGAGCGATTCCATCGGCGCCTGGGCTTTCTGCTGGAGTCGTGCGAGTTCCAGGTGAACGGCAGGCAGTTTCGGATGAAGCTTGAGTGCTTCTTCCATCTGGCGGACGGCCAGGGGAATATTGCCGAGCTTCTCATGGCAGGAGGCCAGCAGGATACGTGCATGCGTGTGATACGGGTCGGCCGCAATGACCTCTCGCAGTATCGAAATTGCTTCAGTAATTTGTTTTTCATCGCTTTTACTGTCCAGTAACCAGCGGGCCTGTTCCAGCTTCCATGTAATGGCCTCCGGCCCAGTGATATCCCGGAGCCGGTCGATTATTTTCCTGCGTTCACCCAGTCGGGTTGCGATTGAATTCGCTCGCAGCACGGTGCGCAGTAAAAGCGTATTGTCAGGGTAGGTATCAGCGAGCTTCAGCCAGAATTCCGGAGCGCCCGGGTCGTCAACGGCTTCAAGCAACTTCGCTTTTGCCAGTTTCCATTCAAGTGCGTCGGCGGGATATTCTTCTGCTGATGCAATGATTTTATCGAAGCGATCAATGAAAGCATCGTGACCACCGGTTGCAGCAGCTTCCAAAGCCTGTTGCAGCAGCTGTTCCGCTGTATGCCCATGTAACTCCGAGAGGGTTTGCCGGCAGGCATCCACACACTCAAGCTGATGTGTTTCAGCGATATCGAGCAGCTTGGACAGAATATCCTTCTCTGCCGGTGGTGAAGCGGAAATCAACTGTTTCGCAGTGGTTTCGGCTTCTGCCCGGTTACCGGCCTCTGCGAGCAGCAACGTACGCATCAGGAGCAGATGGTGATTGCCCGGCAGCAGTTCAATCAGTTTGTCAACATAAGCAAGTACGGCGTCAGCATGGTCATCGGTATTATCATTCAATGCGGCGATTCGCGATTCGGCGAAGGTCAGGTTCACATCGATATTCTTCGGGGCTTTTCGATAAGCTTCGGCCGCTTTGTCAACAGCTTCAAGAGGACGATTCATTTTCAGGAGTATTTTCGCCTGCTGCATCAGTGGGGCCGCCCAGGTATCACGATGTTCGGCGGCTTTCTGCCAGTGCATCATCGCCTGCTGGTTTTCACCCGCCATCGTGTAGGCTGTCGCGATGAAAGCATTGAAATACGGTTCATCCGGAATGATCGCAAGCCCGTCGAGACAGGAGCTGATGATCTCTTCCAGATTCAATTTATCGCTTTTTTGCGTGGCGGTGAGAATATCAGCCCAAGCCTGCGCGGTCGGTGAACTTTTACCCAACTCGACGATCATTTCAACCTGATCGTCGGCTTTTTCCTTTTCGCCCAGGCGGTAATGTGAAACCGCAGACAGGGCATGTAACTGGATATAACGGCTTTCATCGGGAAGCGGCAGGGATGCGATACGATCGATGGTGTCCTTGTAACGTTCAGCTTCAAAAAGACGGCAAATCAGTTCCTTGTTCAACAGATCGAGTTGATCGGAAGGATGTTTTTCCAGAGCGGTAATGGATACGGCGTAGAGCCCTGCATTGTCGAGTAATTGCAGAAGGGCATGTGTGAAGTCGGCATCCGGCGGATTGTGCCGGGAAGCCTGCAGCAGCCATTGTCGACTTTCATCAATGCGATTGGCAATGCCGTAGGCATAAGCCTGGATAAGTTGGATTCGCGGATCGTCCGGATTGTTTTCAAGCAGTTCTTCAGCATACTCGATCAATGCGTCATCCGATTCGCCGAGTTGCTTTTTCAGGCGAAGTATCAGCAATTGTATCGGCAGATCGTCTGGATTGAGCGAAATACTGTACAGGGCGGTTTTCAGCGCCTGTTCATGTTCATTCAGCCGCGAATGAGCAAGAGCTTTATGGTGGGTTGCCAGACTATCTTCGGTGTTTAACTCGAGAAGATGATCCGTGATCTGAAGAATTTCTGCATTCTGAGAAGTATAAGCGAATAACCTGAGCAACTCATGACCTGCATCGATATACTGGTCGCGTGTCAGGTCATCCGGCTGCTGCTCGTCAAAATTGAGTTGAAATACTTTCTTCAAAGCAACGGCGGCTTGACCGCGATGGCGACCTTCATCATCGGGGACTTCCAACTTGGATTTACCATACCGATATAATGCCGCAGGATCATTCTGATGCTCCTGGAGGTATTTATCAAGGTGATTGATCGCTTCTGCGTATTGGCCGGATTCATATGCCGTCAGGCCGTTTGCACGGGCAGCCATCGCCTGGTGTTCCTTCTGCCATGATCGGAAGACGGCCAATCCTCCTACACCGGCGATGATAATAATGATAATGCCCAGCAGCAATGCTATGCGTCGTCGTCGTTGTATGCGTTTGCTCATGGTTCTTTCATTTCAGCGATGTAATTATTCATCGGAAATACGACCGGTTTCATTCAGAGCTCGATGTTGCCGGCTGATTCGCCGGAATTGATCAGAATCACCCGAGCGGATCATTTCGATCACGGGTTCGGCGTGATTGATGAATAAAACCACGATTTCATCAAATTCATTCTGGGTGATCGGTTCATTACACACCACCTGTATCTGTGCGGCGCCATAGTAGTGACGATAGTAATCACTGGCGACTTCCCATACTTCGTCCATTCTGCGAACGAAGCGGCCGTCGGGCAGAATGATGATATTGGCGTTACGGCTTTCTTTGGCGTGAATGCCGTGTCGGCGGACGTGATATTGCATACCGGGAACGGTAACATCATCCATTCGCCATTCATAACGTTCCGCTTTCGTCACTTCCCAACCATTGGCCGGGTAGCATTCCGGAGGATAATGGCCGCCCATATCACGGGCGTCCTTGCATTGGATCAGAACGAACCATGCAGTGCGTCCGGTTATTTCATGCGTGTATTTTCGTTTGATGATCGCATTGGGCCGGAGCAGCTTGACAGCCGACCAGTCGAGTTCCATGTCCACGCCGTTCCATGGTCCGATCTGATAAGGCATTTCAAGAGTCAGCGATTTGATGGCTTGGTGGTACGGTTCTGCATCCGAAGGGCCCGGACGCATTGCGCCGAGTATGATCATGCCGATCAGCAGAAATACCGCGGTCGACGGAGCCAACAGGCATGTTAATTTCTCTCTAAGCTTCATCAGACGTATACCTGTTATTCTTCGAATCGTTCGTGTTGAAGGACGGGAATCTGAAGCCATTGTAACACGCGGATGGTGCCTGCCAGAATGAAAAACGCAACCACCAGCATGACCCAGCCGCTCCAGTCATGAAACTGTTTGGCGAAAGACGTTGAAAAGTGACCGTATACAATGACGGTTGGAACCAGTCGCAGCACATTACAGATGATCGCCACTGCAGGACTGAGCAGAATGATGCCCAGTCTGACCCATCCCTTCAACGGATTGATAAACGCATAAGCATACGATACGAGGATAAGAGCAAAGACCATTCTCATGCCGTTACAGGCTTCCGCCACGGCGACCTGGGTATCGTTATAGATGATCACGTTGCCGTTTCGCAGCGTTTCGATACCGATCAGGTCAAGAGCCGTACTGCTGAACAGGGCGGTAATTTCCTGAAGGGGTATGGCAAAGCTCTGACGGAACATGCCCGGAACAGGGATGAGGAACACCAGAACAAAAAACGCCGCCGGATATCGCCGGATCAGGCCCGTACCCAGCATCGTCACCAGTGCGCCCATGACAACCAGCAAGGCTCCGAAATGCCAGATCGCCTGGAATGATGCACGATATCCGGATTCTGAAATCAGCCAGCCCAGACCGATCATCACCGGCCCCAGCAAGCTGTATCGAATGCCGATATCGTCGAGTTGTGATCTTCTGACAGCGATCAACCAGGCGAAGATAGGCAGTACAAGAAAAATCTGGCTCGCTTCCTCATCTTTCAACGCAATATTGATGATGTCACGCCAGATATCACCGGTTGCGAAAATCGCCAGCACCAGCATGATACTGGTCGCGATCAGTCGCCGGATTGTGAATGTGTCAGTTTGTTCCATAGGAATGGTATGTTCTGCCCTTGTACCGTCGGTCGTTATCATATCCCATCCCGGCACGACAGTATCATAGCACGGAAAGATCGGTTGAGGCAATCAAATGCAGGCGGGGCCGAAAGTTGAAAAAGGATTCACTTAGACTATAAGAAGCGGAAATGACGAGTCGAAATCCATCAGATCAGTCAGTATGGTTTTATGGTGATGCAGGCGGGAAACGCCTCGATCGCCTGCTCGGTGAGGTGCTGTCGCTCTCCCGCCGAGGGGCCTGGCGGCTGATCGAACAGAAGCACGTCCGTGTCAACGGAAGACTTGTTTCACCAGGCGACAAAAGCCGCAAAATCGATCGAAACGACCGGGTGGAAGTGCAGCCGTTCCGCCGACCCGAAGATGAATCGATTCTAGCCTGCGACAATTCCGCCGTACGGGAACTGGCTCGGTCGGATCAGTGGCTTGTGGTCGAAAAGCCGCCCGGCATGCCCGTTCACCCCCATCGGCCGGATGAGACCGGTACGGTGATGAATACCGTCATATCGCGGTTTCCACAATGCCAGGGGATCGGTGAGGGCGGCCTGAGAAGTGCAGTGGTCCATCGACTTGATGTCGATACCTCGGGCGTTCTGCTTATCGCTTTGACCGATTCTTCATGGCTACGGCTGAGGGAGGCATTCAAAAAGCACAGGATACGTAAACTGTATTCAGCCGTCGTCGCCGGCCGACTGGAGGGCGGCGGCAGTGAACAGATGCGGCTTGCTGTTACACAGCATCGTCCTGCACGCGTTCGTGTCCTCAACGGCAATTCAACAGTGCGGTATACAGGCGTGCGGCAGTGTTCGCTTGTATGGCGATCGATCCGTGTCTATCCGCAGGCAACATTGATCGAGGTGGATCTGGGTACAGGATTCCTTCACCAGATCCGTGCGATGTTTTCACATAAGGGGTATCCACTGATCGGTGATCGAGTCTACGGCGATTTGGCAAACGACACCCCGTCCGATAAATCGTTTGCAGTGAACAGGACCATGTTGCACGCTCGTCGCCTGCAGTACGAAGAAATCGACGTCGAGTGTGATGTGCCCCGTGATTTTGTTGAGGTATTGAGCCGTTTCGAATCAGGCGGTGACAGGGTTTGACAGCACGCCGGCGAATAGATTATTGAGCCGTCGTCGGAACCATCGGTTGCTCGGTCGGCGTATGAATGCTTGGAGATTCTGCCGCGGCTTTCGCATTGTCAGGTGATATCGGCAACGGCTTCGGTAGAGAAATCACCGGCAGATGATCCTGCCGCGAGGATGCGATTTCCATCGCCTGCTGTTGAAGTTTCATCCGTTCCATGAAGTCATCGAGCAGGTACCAATCGCGCCAGTTCGTGATCCCCATCTGTCTGGCGATCGAGGGGTCGAGTGTTTTTCCGCGAGCAAGCCGCCCGGAGCGCGGGTTGAGCGTACCTCCGCCGATAGTGATCAGTTGTCCGGTTTCAAATGCGAGTTTATACGCCGTTTCCGTACGCGTCAGTTTTTCACCGTCGCTATCCGGATCTGAAGCGTTGAACTGCTGAGAAGGTCGATCGTTCATGACGAGAGGATTGGATGATTCGGCCTCGATCTGAATCGATTCGCCGGGACTGGCCAGCAGGGTATCCGTGTTATCGGCCGGGCGCTCTGATGGTTTGTCTTCGATCGATGGTTTCGCATCCGCTGTAACATCGTCTTGATCCCCGGTCGCCTGATCCGTACAGGCCTCTTTCGTCAGAGACAGTCGCTGGGTCTGGATCTGACTGCTGATTTCCGCCCGTACGGTTTCACGTAACTGATCCAGTGATGCGATCGCATTCGAACGGATTTCACGCAGTATTTTCTTAAGGGTATCCTGTTCGGGTTGCGGCTGCCGCTGACTGAGCGCCGTGGAGATCCGGGTTTCCACCGATTCAAACTGGTCCACCTGGGTTCGAACCAGGTCATACAATTCGATCAATCGCTTATCAGTTTCCTCACGTTCTTTGACGGACAGCAGGATCGCTTCGAGCCGGGAGGCATTTACGCATTCCGGAGCATCGAACATCGCCTGTACGTCGCGGGCAAGCTGCTCCTGCGAAGGCAGTTGTTCCAGGTGAGACATGACCTGACGGAGCAGTGAAAGTGTTTCAGCAGTATTTTCGGCCAGGACCTGCCTCTGGTGCCCGGCCTGTTCGTATGCAGTAACCTGAGCATGTAATGCGGAGATGCTCTCGTCCAATTTGGCAAGAATCTGAACGGCATAAGGCGGGGTGGTCTGGTGTTCGGCCAGTCTACGGTTGATTTCATCGAGCATGGCCGCATTCGCTGTTGCCGTGTTCATCGCGACCTGGATATCTTTTCTCAGTGGGTCGATATGCTCATCGTGTGACCGGACGGCCTGGTTCAGCGCTGTCAACTGCTCAAGCATTTGCTTCTGAGGTTGATCGAGCTGCGGCTTGATCGAACGGATTTCATGAATGAGCGTTCGGGTCGCATGCTGTGTGGCTGATTCCACATCCGTCAGTTTCTGTCGGCAGTCAGCCAGCCATGCCTGCGGAGAAGCCGGCTGCATCATGTGCACGCCGAATACGATAACCGCTGCTGTTGCCGCCGCCGCCAGTGAAGCAGCTATAAGGCTGACCGATTTCCGCGAATGGCGATCATTGCGTATTGTAGACGGTTCTTCACCAATCGGCTCCAGAGCGAGCCGGTTGACAGTTTCATTTGTCGCGATCGATTCATCCGGCATGTTGCCGACTACCAGTACTGTGCGTCCGAGTTGGATGAAGTCGCCATCTTCAAGTGCTACCTGGTTGAAGATCTTTTCCCGGTTGATTCGTGTTCCGTGCAGGGATCCACAATCCTGGATATACCAGCTCGAACCCTCTTTCCAGATTCTGGCATGCTCCCGTGATATTTTGGGATCGTGCAGTGATAACGGGGCGCGTTCGCGGCCGAGTACCAGTTCAGTCTGATCACCCACTTCATAGACCGAGCCTTTATCCGGTCCACTGACTGCAATCAGGATAAGCACAGTTGCGTCCTTTCCCTTAACTACATGAAACAATACGGGAGCTGTTATGAGGGCAGCTCATGTCTGGTGGTATGAGGCAGGGCTTTCTCCCTAGCTCCAAGCCTTCATATATCAGTAATTTACCGCAGGAATTCCCTGTTATCAAGAAATTCCCTGTGTTGTTTCAGATTTATTCTGATTTGCTTGAATGCGGTAAGGCAATCATGTTAAACGGGTTAAGGCATTCAATCGCGCAAGTAACAGGCTGGATATATCTTATTTTCATTGAATGTTAACAATATAGGCGATCCAGTCCTTACGATTCGGGATCTGGTATACCGGTCGGAATATTCCGTCACTGCGGCGGGTACTGGCAGAATAGTGGTCTGACCAGACTTCGCTCCGGGTGAATCCAGCCTTGGCCAGCAGTTCCATCAGTTCGGGCAGTGTCCATAAGCGCCAGTGGTAGCAGAAGGCATTCTCGATGCGACGACGCGGTCCAAGCTGAAAATGGATGCGGCAGTCAATGCGAGCGGTCAGCGCATCATAGCTGTGCTGTTCCCATTCATACGTGAAGGGTTTGAGTTCCGGATCGTTTTCGGGTTTGATACGTCTGGACTGCTTGCCGCAGATCATGGCGCCCGGGCCGCCGTACAGATCGAATATGAATAGCCCGCCTCGACGCAGCGATTTTCTGGCGTTCTTGAAGTAAGCGAGCATCTCTTCGCGGCTGTGATAAATCAGCAGGCTGTAGTTCAATGCCAGCAGGAAGTCCGTTTTCGGACGCTGTACATTCATGACATCGTCATGAACAATCATCAGGTCGACCGTTCGATCACCCAGCAGCAGATCAGCCTGCTCGGCGGCCCATTCGGCAGTCCGTGCATCCGATTCCACGGCAAGAGCACGGTGTGATTCATTCATCATCAACCAGTGCGCCGATACGGTGCCGGTACCGGCAAAATCCTCACGCAGGCGAGTGGTTCCATGGTCGCCGTACAGTCTGCGGCGGAAACGGCGGTAATGGCGATCGACCTTCAGAAGAAACTGCAGCTCGGCCAGTGGGTTCTGCACCGCATGGCGGTACAGCCGCAGAGGATCGGGAGCAGTATTGGATCGGGTTCGACGGTTATCGGGGCACATCAGCGGGTATTTTCCTTTTTCATTCAAAATACTGTACCCGTGCAAAGGGCACAAGGGTATCCACACGATTATGAATAAGTGCAGCAATACAAGCTGGTTCATCACCGTCCGATCAACGGCAGGGCCATGCGATGACCTCGAAGTCGAAAAAGAAAAAAAATCATGGCAAGGGGTGCCGTTCTACAGAGGCCTCGATGTATCCGATTGTCGATCCGCCGTCATTTATCAATCAGATAGTCGAATCATATGAGGGTGATGAGCGGAAATGTGTTCGTTTGAAGAACAAGGTTTATGAAAAAGAACTCCGCCGACTCCAGATCGAATTAGTCAAACTTCAGGAGTGGATCAGGCATGAGAATATGAAGGTGGTGGTGATTTTCGAAGGTCGCGATGCGGCCGGCAAAGGGGGTGTGATCAAGCGGGTCACACAATGTCTCAATCCCCGTATCTGCCGCGTCGTTGCACTGGGTACGCCGACCGAGCGGGAAAAAACCCAGTGGTATTTCCAACGCTATGTGCCTCATCTGCCCGCTGCCGGTGAAATGGTTCTGTTCGATCGAAGCTGGTATAACCGCGCAGGCGTCGAGCATGTGATGGGATTCTGCAACGAGCAGGAATACGAGGAATTCCTGCGATCGTGTCCGGAATTCGAACGCATGCTTGTTCGATCGGGCATTATCCTGATCAAGTACTGGTTTTCCGTCAGTGATGAAGAACAGGAGCGCCGGTTCCAGAACCGCATCAAAGACCCCACCAAGCGATGGAAACTGAGTCCCATGGACCTCGAATCGCGTGCCCGCTGGGTCGAATATTCCATGGCCAAGGATAAGATGTTCGCATATACCGACATCAAGCAGGCGCCCTGGTACGTGGTCAATGCCGATGAAAAGAAACGGGCTCGATTAAACTGCATTTCACATCTGTTGAGCATGATCCCATATGATGATCTGACACCTGAGCCGATCAAGCTTCCGCCGCGACAGGCCAACACGGGTTACGTTCGTCCGCCGATTAATGAGCAGACGTTTATTCCGGATATTTACTGAGCGACTGATGTCGTGCAGACGGAACAGTCGTCATAACCTGCATATCTTCAATCGCAGAGAAGGTAAAAACATTACAAGGCGCCGATCTTCACTTGATACTTAAACAGTTACAGTCGATATCACATCTGCTACTACAACTGCGCACAATGTAACGAGGGGAAATACGATGCAGTCACACGTAATGACATTCAGGGCCGGATCAGGAACTTGGGTCCGATATTTTCTTGCCGCTTTCATTCTCGGATCGATTGTGATGATGACCGGATGCAACGGTCACGGCAGGGTTGAAGGATTCGAGCCGGTATGGGACAAGCTGCTGGTAGAGGTCGCCAGTTTCCCCGATACCCAGCCCGCCGGGGTTGCCGTTTCCAATACCGGGCGAGTCTTCGTCAATTTCCCGTACTGGAGTATTCGGCCGGACCAGGCGCTCGTCGAGGTCTATCCTGACGGATCGACGCGGCCGTATCCCAGTCGCAGTTGGAATAACTGGGATGGCAAAGAAGGTTCATCGGCGCTCCGATCATTCGTCTGTGTACAAGCCATTCATGTCGACCAGGACGATTACCTGTGGGTTCTCGATTCGGGCAACCCCCGCAATCGCAGCGGTGTGATTACGGCGGGGCCGAAGCTGTTCAAGATCGACCTGGCCGATGACACGATTGCACAGGTCTTCTATATCGATCATAACCGTGATCTGAGGCCGTTCAGCTATCTTGAAGATTTCCGCATTGACCAGGACAACGGCTATGCGTATATCAGTGACTCGGGACGCGGGTGCTTCTACATTTATAATCTGCGAAGTCGCGAATCGCATAGCGCCCTGGTGCTGCATGACTCGACAAAGGCCGAGGAAGGTATTGAACCCAGGATCGGGTCGGAATACTGGCGAGGCCTGTTCGGGCAGATTCCACAGATCGGCGTGGCGGGTGTTGCCCTCTCGCCTGACAGCAAGTGGCTGTATTACCAGAGTCTGACCGGCCGAACACTTTACCGGGTGCCGACCGCACAACTGCGTGATCCGAAACTCAGTGAAGGCCAGGTCGCCAGGCATGTTCAGAAGCTGGGCGATACGGGAACCATCGTCGACAGTATGTGGATGGACGCGAATGAGAATCTGTATCTGACCGCATTGGAAAAGGACGCGATACTGGTCAGACGCGTCGATGGGCAGATCGAGACCTTCGTTGCCGATGAACGTATGCAGTGGCCCGATGCCCTGGCGATGGGACCGGACGGTTACTTGTATTTCACGACATCGATGCGTCACCTTCATACGCCGTACCGGTTGGGGACAAGAACCGGTCAGCCGTATTTTGTCATGAAGGTTTCGCTGGCAAACGTGGAGCGTGCGATAGCCAAGAAACAGGCCGCTGAAGACAGGCGTCGGGCGGCGATGGCAGCCGCGCGTGAAGCTGAGCGAGCCGCTCGTCAAGCCCAGATCAAGCAGCGTCGGGCACAGGTTGAACAGGAGGTCGCCAAACGTCGCAGTGATATCGCCAAAGCGGCCCAGGAGATGGCCCGCGTTGCATCGCAGGCATTCGAGAAAGCCGAACAATCGATGCAGCAGGCTTATGCCCGCCAGCAGGAAGCTGCTTCAAAGGCCAGGCTTGCGGCCGAAGAAGCGCAGCGGAAGGCCGATGAAGCAAATCTCGCCGCCCAACTCGCTGCGAAAGCCGCTGAAGAAGCTCGTATCCGGGCTGAAGAAGCACAACAGAAAATGAAACAGACCGCCCTGGCGAAGTCGAAGGTCAGGCAGACCGAAGCACAGGCCGCCGTCGCCGAACGTAACCATCAACAGGCAGTCGCCGAGGCTGACGCCGCCCGGTCATACGCCGATAAAGTCCAGGACGGCGCCGAACGGATACTTGCTGATGCCGTTCAGGCCGGAGCACAAGCTGAAAAACTCGCCGACGAGGCTGATGTCCAGGCATTCAAAGCGGAACAGCTCGCCCAGCAGGCGAAACTGGCACGACAGGAAGCTGCGACGGCCATGGCGGAAGCAAAGGCTGCCGAACTGGTCGAAATCGGTGGTGAACCGTCTGCTTTTGCCGAAAGGCAGGACGAACTGGATGTGGAAACCGCCTCAGTCCCGACGGATTGAGTATCAATGTTTTCGTTCACGGCGGGTGGTTCGGGGGGGTGTTTCGAAGTCACTGGAGGAGTCAGGCCGGCGGCCTGGGAACATGAGTACATCAAGAGCCAACTCTGTAGTGGATCGGGCCGGCGGACTCGGTGACAGGCCACGCAATACGCTGCAACGTAAAATGTTGTGGTGGATGCTGGTGATGGCCGTGGTTCCTGCGGTGATCTGCCTTCTGCTTTTCAATATCATCATCTGGGGATATCTCACGGAAGATTACCGCAAGAATGGTGATATGCTGGCCCAGGTTGTCGCCACTTCGCTGCATGACCGGCTTGATCCGACTTTGCCGGATTACGGCTGGACGCGACGACAAGGCGAACTGCTGGACAGTCTCGGACAGGATCCGCGGGTCGGATTTGTCTGTATAACCGACCATAAAGGCAAACCCCTGCATATGGGGATTTTCGATGATAATGTCTGGGATGCTTTCGTCTCAGAGCAGAAGGATGACTTCAATCAAGGTGTTCTTGATATCAATTCAGCGCTGGTCAACAGTATGATTGGTGATAATCTTGTGCATACGGTGCCGATTATCAACAATGTTGATGCTTATACGAATGACCGTGAAGTGGATGATATCGAGAAAGTGGGCTATGTGATTATCGCCCTTCGCAATACCGAAGCCCACAGGGCATTATACAGCTTTCAGCTCGTCCAGATACTGACCATTCTAGGTGTCTGTGTGATCTGTCCGCCATTTGTGGCAGCGATTCTTCGCCGGTGGACCAAGCCGCTTCGCGAGTTGCTTGAGGCGACGCGTCGGCTTGCTTCCGGGCAGTCGCCTCGTCCGGTGGCGGTTTCGACTCGCGATGAACTGGGGTATCTGTCCGCGGCATTCAATGATATGGCCGGTAACCTGCTGGCGAGTCAGAGCAAGCTGCGTGAAGCCAACGAATCACTGGAGCATAAGGTTCGGTTGCGAACGGCGGAGCTTCAGGATGCCAATCTCAAACTTGAGGAAATGGCGACGACCGATGCCCTCACCAAGCTGGCCAATCGGCGGGCATTTAACGAATCCATCGAACCGCTGTTCAAGCAGGCGATGATCTATGACGCCGATCTGGCTATCGTGATGATCGATCTTGACGGTTTCAAGGATATCAATGACACCTTCGGCCATGAGAAGGGCGATGAACTGCTTGTGCTTACAGCGAAGGCAATGAAAGCCCATTGCCGTGAACATGATATTCCTTCCAGGCAGGGCGGCGACGAATTTATTGTCGTCATGCCCTCGACGGATATGGGGACAGCAAAGGAAATCGCGGATAAAATACGGAATCAATTCGAACTGGAAAGCCGGCAGATGTTCGAAGGTGTCACACCGCCACCCAAGGTAACGATGAGTATGGGACTGGCCTGTCTGAGCCAGACGAAGCCCGAATCGCATGCCCGTCTTATCATACAGGCGGACAAGGCACTTTATCGTGCAAAGGATGCAGGTAAATCCTGCCTGATCATCTTCGAACCTTCAATGGAATATTCAGAGGATCAGAATAATAAAGGGAAAGACCGTAAGGATAACCAGGCTGCCGCATGACGTTGCCCTTGCAATACAGCTCATATCTATAGCTTGAAAAACGATACAATGGTGGAGATGAAAACTTGTTCCGTGACGGAACCCGCTATGGATGTCAGACCAACACCCGATGACGAGCTCAGGCTGACAATGCGATGCCTGCTGACCGTTCTGGCTGTCTGGGTGACTGCAATTGTTTTCAGGCCGTTCACGCTGGTGCCGGACTGGTATACGTATCTCGCCAATCTGCGATCGGCCGTGACGCTATACGTCGACTGGCAAACACCGCTGCATGTCCTGGTATTCGGTGTAATCGGGCTGTGTCTGGGGCTGTCAATCAGGCGAGGTGCGGGAAAACCGATGGTCACGGTGTTATCAGGCCTGGTGGTTCTGCTGGTGCTGATGCTGGAATTAGGACAGGCCGCCGTGGAGTCGCGGCATGCCGCCGCAGGTGATCTTGTCATTGATGTCATCGCTCTGCTTGCCGGTTTTCAGGTGGCGAGAAGGAAGTTTGATCGACTGGACCAGCTTGTACGAGACTATCGATCGCTGGTTATCGGAAGTGCATACATGCTTATTCTGGGTTCGGCTTTCACCGTCGTGTTGCTGGGACATCTGGGTAGTGGTTTTCAGACGTGGGATACGGGCTATCCGCTGGTTCTGGGCAACGAGTTTTCCGGCGATCGGCCTTGGACCGGGCAGCTCTGCGGCGTGGCGATTTATAACCGCAGCCTGACGGTTTCGGAGATCGAGTCATTAGCGGTACAACCGATGGATTCGGAAGCGGGGGTCACGCTGCGCCGGAAAGTGGAGGCCGCGGCACTTTATCAATTGGGTTCATGGGAGTCACATGGCGATGAAAAGATATGCAGGAATCTCGCTGATACGGACCATCAATCAGGAGGTGCCTTAACACTGATGGGTTTGTCGCCAGGAATTTCATCATCCTGCCTGCAGTTTTCAGAGCGCGGAAGAGCGGTTGCCGAATCATTCTATGATGTCATCACTTCGGTGAAAGAACATGGCCGATTCACCATTGAATTATTCTGTGATACACATGACCTTGACCAGGCAGGTCCTGCACGGCTTGTCACCGTTTCGGTCGATCCGTCACGGCGGAACCTGACAATCGGACAGGAGAAGAACAGCCTTGTATTCAGGGTAAGAACACCGCTACTGGGTGAAAATGGCGTTCGCGGCGGCAGTCCGTCATGGCCGGGCATATTTACCGATCGAAACAGACATCATATCTGTGTCACCTGCGCCAAGGGCGAGGTGAATCTGTACAAGGATGGTTCTCTCGCAGGCAGGCCATTTAAGCTATACGGCGTCCGTTACGTCGCCGGTATTGAATGCGAGCAGGGTGATTATCTCGTCTGGTCGGTGATTTTTATCACATTGGGTGTTGTTTCGGTCAGTATGTGGCCGATGATTACGCTTGGCCCGATTTTCGGCCGAACGTTGATATCAGGATTCTTACCCTTTCTGGCTTATTGCGCGGTACTGGCCATTATCCATGATCGTGACATGCCTGGTGGAATCATGTGGTTCGGACCGGCAATGATCCTGTCAGGCTGTTCATTCGGCGTCTGGATCCGGCGTATGACCTTTTCCTGACCCGCTATTCTTTTACTCGTGATGATTCAAGTTCCATCACTCATGCCCTAATGGAAACTTTACGGCATGATACGTAACCATGTGATTCCCCGGCTGCCGGTTCGCCCTGCGGCCATCAATTTGATTCCGGTTGAAGGATGAATATCATGTGTCTATTCTTCCGGGCAGGTGGCGAGAAAAGTCTTAACGATGTAAAATGGTGAGTCTGCCGAAAAATCCTCTAGGTATCTTTTTATCGCAAGGACACAGCTATGAAGATAGGTTTACTCGGACATGCGTTTTACCCCCATATCGGTGGTATGGAAACCCAGATGTACTACCTGGCGAAGGGCCTTTCGATGCGCGGCCAGGAGGTGATTGCGATCGCCGTGGACAAATGGGACAGTAAACTGCCCGAAAAACATGCTCTGCCTGTTGAAGGCGGCAAGGATATCATCGTGCATCGATTCCGCATTCCGCCGAAGTATGAAGAAGGGCGGTCGGGCAAGGAAATGGTCTGGATGCCGCCCACCGATTTCTACATTGAATGTGTCGACAAGTGGGCCGAAATCTTCAGTGATTGCGATGTCCTCAATGCACATAACCCCGTACCCACCTATACCTGCGGCTTGATCAAGGAGAAAATCGGCAAGCCCATCGTTGCAACGCAGCATGATATTCCCGCCGACAAGAGTGATCCGTTCTTCGAGAAGGCATGTAAAGTCGATGCCGAAAGTTTCACCACCATATCGCAATTCATGGCTAAACGCGGCCCGGTCCACGGCCTTGATGATATCGAGGTGATCTACAACGGCGTGGATACCAGCCTCTTTCATTACTACGAATCTGCAAGCCTATATCAGAAAACAATCTGTCCGGATATGAACCTTATCACCAGTTCATCACGAATGGATCCGGTTAAGGATATTCCCACTCTGGTGCAGGCTTTCAGTATCGCTGTTAAGGATGTACCCAATTCCATTCTCATGGTCACAGGCAACGGGAGTATCTGCGATGCGTTCGGTACCACCTCAGCACTTTACAAGCAGTTGCTCGAGCAGATCGAACGATTGGGTATCAAGGACAAAGTCATTCTCGGTGAAAAACTCCCCAAAGGCGCCGGCGGATTCACCAATCTGGAAATGCCGTGGATCTATTCCATGTCCACCCTCTGCGCCACGACCAGCCTGCATGAAGGATTCGGTCTGGCGATGGCCGAGGCCATGGCGTGCGAACGTGCCGTCATCGCCACCAATATCGGTGGCCTGCCGGAGGTGGTCGAGGACGGTGTAACCGGCTACATGGTCGATACCAAGGCGCCTGAACAGATGGCCGAGAAGATGATCGATCTGCTCAAGAACCCCGACAAACGTGAGGAAATGGGCAAAAACGGCGCCAAACGCGTCAATGACATGTTCTCCATCAACGTGATGGTGGATCATTACCTGAACGTCTTCAATAAGGTCTGCACCGGACAGTGCGTCGGATGATTGACATTAATGGAAACACAACAGGGACGCGGCATGCCGCGTCTTTTTTTTACCTGATACCCCCCGACTTCACCTTGCGGGTTCACTTCGTACTTGACGCCTGAACGATATACAATATGCCGTTTAACACTACAGCGCTATCAAGGTCCCCTGGTGCGCTTCAGTCGTGACCTGATC
>CAYRND010000021.1:0-33121 GCA_964425365.1 uncultured Phycisphaeraceae bacterium | reverse complement strand
ACTGAAGCGCACCAGGGGACCTTGATAGCGCTGTAGTGTTAAGTTCATGCCATTCCCCCGACTTCCAATTGATTGCCGATCACCTGGTAATCCAACGGACTGGCGATCGTGAACCGCCCTCCTGATAATGCAGCCCATACAACAACACAAAGAACCGTCACCCGAAAATAATGATGCCTGCAACGATTGCAATTGGTCCTGATCTGACTTGTCGAATAACACGTTTCCATCATATTCTCCTCTTAGTCGGTAAACCTCGATTACTGTTCCGGCCAACCCGCACCGTTCATCACAGGATGTACGATAACTTCCGCCGCTGCGATCGAAGAATCGCATTAACACACCCTCATCATCTCCATTCAATTGAATTGTTGCCTCGTTCCTCTGCCATCCGATCGACTGTGCTGCTGCATATCTCACTTCATTCGACAGCGATATGCGCCAATATGATACTCATTGTAAACGATATATATTGTACTGTCGATACCAATATCACACATCGAGCTGTCTTTTTCGTTTATTGACGACATGATCAGGAATCCCGTAATTTGAACATAAATGCATGGGCAGGCGGCTTTACCTGCCCATACCATGATCCACACTTTCCGATCAATCCTTCACGGCACCGACACGGTAGGTGTAGGTAACCAAGCCGTAAATGTTCTCGGTATCTGTGTATGTTGTCGTATCCGCTCCGACACGTCCGACTTCATACCAACTATCACTATTGAAATACGGCTTACGCTCGATAGCGAAGCCATCTTCCTGGTCATCACCGCTTGAATTGTCCTGCCATGACAATTCGATCGTCTGCCCGCTCGCCGTCGCCTGCAAGTTCGTTGGTTCAGGTATGGGAACATAAGGATCCCATGCCCTGCCAAGTTCGTTGAACTGGAGATAGGCCAGTGTCACGTCACCGTTGGCCCACACAGCCATACCATTTTCATCGGCATGCCACGCCACGTAATCGGTAAACGACATTCGCCCTCCCCCGGCGAACAGCTCAAACTGCGACCAGTCCACCAACGCATGCAGCCTGATACGATTATTCTCAAGCGGAACAATGTTATCATGCGTCAGACCACCCGGACCATCCACACGCTGGTTCGGCAGGTTGTATGTAATCCTCACCTGTTCACCGCCACCGGCATTGACGTGAAACTTCAGTCCGAACTCGGTGGCCGTAGCGCCGGTGACATCGAACTCGGCGATCAACTGGTATTCACGCGACTCGATACCGGCCAATGAATTACTCGACGATGATGAGGTGATCTGTACATCATTCCACGTCAGTGTCTCACCTTCATACAGATGACTGATCTCCTCGATGGGTGTTCGCGTAAGCCGTACACCGTCGGAAAAGGTCTTCAAACTCAACTCGCAGGGGAAGGAATCCTGGCAACGCCAGATCGTATCGGGAAGAATCGGCGGCATAACCCCGCGATCTCGCAGCCAGGCCATCTGGACCGTCCGGCCGCCGGGCATGTTCGCAAACGTCTGGGAGGCATAGAAGTCCTCACTCGGGTCCATCCGGTACGGGCCCCACGTGCATGAAAATGCTTGGCCGTTGAAATCGCCGATCCAGTATTCACCTTTACCATCCTGCAGCACCCACTTCCTGTTGTTACGGTCGCCGTCGATTGCCAGCTCATAGAAATCGGCACATTCGAAAAAACTGTCCGCAAAAAATTTACTCTCGAGTGTCCAGTTGATCAGGTTCGTTGATGAATAGAACCGCACGCCGCGAGGTTCACCGTCGCGATGATAAATCACAAATATCCATCGCTGTGTCGGTTCATACCAGAACACTTTCGGGTCACGCATACCCGGATTGTCCGGAATCAGCGGATTACCGCTATAACTCTGAAACGTCACCGCATTGTCGTTGCTGTAGGCGAGACAGGTTCCCGAATCCGTCGCGGTGTAGAGCAGAACAATCGGGTCGTTATCACCTGCTTTCAGCCCGGAAGTATTATTCACATCCAGCGTGGAGCTGCCAGACCAGCAGTACCTGGGATGAATATGCGGGTCCAGTGCAATCGGCTGCTGAACCCAGTGAACCATATCCAGGCTGGTCGCATGCCCCCAGTGCATCTTGTCCCAGCCCAGACTGTAGGGATAATGCTGGTAGAACAGGTGATAGACCCCGTCGACATAAATCGGGCCGTTCACGTCATTCATCCAGCCGGCCTTCGACGAAAAGTGGAACTGGTCACGGTACTGTTCACGGTAATCCGTTTCAGGATACGGATAACTCGGATAATCGACACTAGACGGATAAGGCAGGTTCCAATCAGCTTGTATCCCGGTCGCACCGAAACCCGTCAAGAACACCATAACAACAAACACAATCAGACGATCCAAAGGATGCATTCAATCACCTCCATTCGCAATAAAAACACTCTGTCTCCCGGCCGGCTGACAGCCGGCCACATCCTTTTCGTCTTCAATCATGATGGCTGTATCACAACTCAGTTTTTCGCCGCGCCGACACGATACGTGTACTGCACAAAACCGCTGATACTGTCCGTATCCGTATAACTGGTGACATTCGCACTCACCTGCCCCACTTCATGCCACTGGTTGACCCCGTGATACGGCTTACGCTGGATCACATATCCGTCTTCGTTCGGGTCGCTGTTGGTGTCATCCCAGGTAACGATAATTTCTGTCGCCGATACCGGCGAAACCGTTACGTTATCAGGGGCATTCAGCGGGGTATCGACCGACGACATCCGGCTCTGCGGAATGATCTGCTTCGCCTGCGACGCACTCGACCAGCTCAGATGCGCCTGCGCACCGCCACCGCCTTCATAATACTCCATCCTGATCGGATACTTCCGACCGGCGACCAGCGTAATACTGCCCATGTGCTCCGTGCCGCCCTGATCGACCCATTCGTTGATCAATAACTGGTTATCCACCCACAGCCTCACACCGTCGTCGGTGGCGGTGTAGAACGTATATTCCTCACCGTACAGCGGCTGGACGTAACCGGACCAGCGGACGCTGAAATTGTCCACGCCCACGGCGGGGTCGGGCGAACCGAGATCCCACGTAAAATCAACGCGAGGATCGATCCGGATCATCGCACGCGTCGACAATTCCCTGTCACTGTAATATTCGCCGAAAAGTCCGTCGCCTTCCTGACCCATCAGTATCTGCGATATACTGACCGCACTCGGCGACAGACCCGACTTGTAGGCACGCGCCTTGATGGTCGTGCTGTCAGTAATCGAAATCGCACCGGTATACAACGTCGAACTCTCAGTGGGGTCGCTGCCGTCCAGTGTGTATCGTATCGCCGCGTCGACGGGTTCAACGGGCAGCATCGTCACTGTCACACTTTCGTTATAAACGCCGCTCGACGGCGAGATGATCGGTGAACTGACTCGCGGCATAAACGGCAGCTTGTCATAAAGCGGCTGCACCGCAGTGATGTCGTTACCGGGATGATCCGCCGCCGTCATCGCAAATATCCGGATATGGCTGTTTTCCGGCAATGTCACACTCGTCGCGCCGGCTGGCAGATCGAGCTTGTGCAGGAACATGTAACACATCTGTAACGCTTCATTTCCGCCCGTGTGATGGCGGTGCGTGGCAACAAAGCCGATCGGCTGACGCTTCAGATAACACATCTGCCCGCCCCAGGTATCCGATCCTTCACCACCCCATGTGCCGATTTCGTGGGAGTAATCCTGGACGATCTCAAAGTAAGACTCGCCACCCGCCTCGAAGACCCCGCTCTGGTCCCCGCAGACAGCCGCAGCGAGCAGGTACAGATCATCATACTGGCCGGGTAACGCTATCGTCTGGCCGTTGCAGACCATGACATTGTTCTGGCCGTTCGTGGTCGGACCGAGATCGAATGTGATATCGTGCACTGTCAGCGTATCAGGTAACAGCTCAGCAGGATACGTATGCCCCCCTTCAAAATCGCCGTCGCCTCGGGCACTATCGAACGAAAACCCATCGAGATCGTGCGGCAGACTCACAACCTGCTGTGCCGGTAGTGATAAGCTCGCAGGTGAACTGTTCAGCTCGATCGCGAATGTACGAGGCTGGTAGGCTGACAGGTTGAAAATCAGCTTCCCCCCGGAGACCGTCGCCGGCCCCACAGACTGCTCAGCACCGTTCACTTCTCGCGCCGAGGCGATACCCGAACCGACACTCAGTTCAACGTTACTCACAGAACCGCCGTGAAGCTCCTGCACGCGGACGATCCACTCCGATGAACGTTCCGCCTGCTTCAACGCACGTACCGCCACCTTGCCCGGTTGATTGACCGACAGGAAACTGTAACTGCGGCCGAGCACGCCGCTGTGATGCGCCGACTGGAATGCATATAGCGGCTGGTTGATCCGCATCGCCTCAAGCGCCGTATCACCCGATCGCCAGTCGCCGCTGTGACCGTAGATGCTGTACTTGAAACGGTGCTCGCCGAAATCCATCTTTTTCTGGTAATCGGTGTTGTACCAGTTATATCCCGTCGGACTGTGGATAAGCGTCAGACGCAGTGTATTATCATTCGGCTTATCCCAACCGTACTTGCAGTCGTTCAATATGGACACGCCGTAAGCCCCATTCGAATCCGTGATATCCGCCCACTGCTGCGCGGGTACTTCGTAAAGATTATAGTTGGCATTCGGCCGCTGAATGGTACCGAGCTGCAGATCGTACGTAGCATGCGAGTTGTAGACGGTAAACGGAAACGACGCCTTGAGCAGCCGATTCTCCGTACGCCAGTCCATCACCGTATCAATATCGACACGGGAGCCCGCTCCGCCGCTGCCGAGTGAAATATTCTGGATATATTTCGACCCGTCCTTGTTGCGGGTGATCTGAAGCATGACACGGGCCGGACCGTCTTCAACAATATCCACAGCGGCCGGTGCACCGACATAACCGAGCGGCGTCGAACTGGTGTCCTTGAAATAAATCTCCCACGCCGCACAGTCACCCCGGCCTTCGGGTCCTCGAGGGTCATCGAGCTGAAGCTGCATCCTCGCCGAACCGCCCAGCATCTCCCGGCCGCTCTGCTTGTCCAGGATACTGCTGATATCACCGTCGCCGTTGATAGTCACCCGATATCGCTCGTTCTCCAGTTGATTAACCGTCACCGATAACCCCGTGTTCAATTCACAGGGCGTTGACGTCGGCCGGATGTCGTAGACCTTAAGCCCCGTGGCAGGCATATCAGCCGTAAAGACGACTACCACCGTATCGCCGTACATCGCCTCGATCTGCGACGGAACCTCAACACCGAGATGGTCATACACTCGCACCGCCGACGGTAATCCCGATTCAAACCGGACTTCCGCTTCAACAACGTCTTCACGACCGTAACTCAGTGGATTGTATACAACCACAGGCTGGCCCGTCGTCTGCGTGTCCATCGCACGGGCGGCGCTGCCCACACCGTTCTGCATGATACCCGCGAATTCATTCAGCGAAATAAGCTGGTCATTCCACGAAATGTCGTATGCATCCGGGTGACTGGTGCCCGTAATATCATCATGATGGGTATGCCAGAGAAACCGGATCCAGGCCTCTCTCAGCCGATCCGAAGGATATTCCGATCCGCCCAGCCAATCGGCAATCGCAGCGGCTCGCTCGGCGGCGTCGGCAAGCTGCTCGTTCTGGCGATTCCAACGCTTGACTGGCGAAACCGCAGAGTAGCACCCCACGCCGTGAGTCTTCATCAGCAGTTCACCGTTGTGGGTCGACATGGCCGCAAGCTGGCCCGCTGTAATATGCTCGAACAGCTCATCACCTCGGGCGGCGACGACATTCAGCGGCCCGCTGCCGTTCACACTGGTCTGCAGCGAACTTACGCAGCTCTCAGGCGGCGCGCCGCCCTGATCGCCTGAATTACCAATGTACTGGTATCCCGCGTAAAGACCGCTGTAATTGTCATGAATATAGTTGATCTTGTTGATCCACCCGCCATCATTGCTCAAATCACCACTCACGCAGGAATTCACCGCGCCGGGCTTCAACACCGCCGTAATCGCCGTGCCGTCCGGACCCATCCACCGGCCGATGTCGAACGGGATGGGGATCGCCGAACCCCAGTCCAGCTTCATCGAACTGAATCCGTTCAACCCGCAATGCGCCGCCACGGATGGCAATGTATACGAATAACCGAAACTGTCGGGAATGAATATGTCGGTGCTGCGAACACCCATTTCATCTTCGAAAAAATTGTTGCCGATCAGAATCTGACGCAACAGATTCTCAGGTGAAATGACGTTCGTATCACCATTTTCGAGCGCACTGCCGGTCGGATACCAGTTCCCCGCGCCGACGTGATTCACAATCTGCTGGTACGCGTCGGGATAATACTCCTTCGTGAACATGTACCGGATCGCGCCTTCCCAGTTGAAGATATAGTCTGGATACTTGTTGATCAGATAAAAATTGCCGTTGAATGTATTCGGTATGAATTCATTGATTGTCCGTTTACCCGTCCAGTACCACTGTGTATCAAGATGGGTTTGCGGTACGATAAACAGCGTCCGATTATTCGGATCGGACAGGTCGACCGCATTGCACGCGGATGCGGCGAAAAAACCGGTGGCCGCGAAAATAATTGTCGTAAGAAAACGTAACTTGATCCGATGCGTGGTGGTATTCATCCGTAACTCCCTTCTTTTTCCGCAACGGCAACGCGCAGGACAGCCGCTCACGACGGCTTAACGTCGCCCTCATGTGTTTCAATTTCAATCCGATTACTTCTCTACCTGAACACGATACGTGTCATACCAATATGTCTCTCAGAACGATCTCCTGTTTTCATTGCGGCGAATGACACCTTCTCCTCACGACTGATCCGTTCGAATCAGCTTCGGTTTCATCATGTGATGACCCGGCGGCGTTGACAGGCCGGCGCCGTCTCGCTCGCGGGCAATGGCCGCCAACTCCTTGCCTAGCTCGAAATTCAACTTATCCACCGTCACCGCGGGCGGCGTCTTCTCCCACATGATCAGATGCGAATCACGCCAGTAGTTGTCGTACCCGGTCACAAGAACATCACTGTTCGGAATCACTTCCAGGTAATCACGCAGTGCCGTAATAACCGGAAAACAGAACGCATCACTGATACACATCACCGCGTCAACCGGATCGTCGCGATCAATGTGTTCCATCAGATGACCCACGAGTGACCGGGCCGCAGCGTAATAGGTCTCCTCACTGGTCATATCAAATGCGATATGATGACACGTCATCGGCGGAATCACACGGATGCCGGCATCGTGGCAGGTCTGTTCATAGCCGGCCATGCGATCCGAAAACCACTTCGGCGGGGAACTGCTCTCCAGGTCGATGTGCATGAACGGTAGAATCCGGCGGCAGCCCCGGTCAACCAGGTACCGCGACAGCGACATCGCGCCCGTGTAATGGTCTGACTCGAGTGTGTCATATTCGCCAAACTGGTCGTCATTGCCATATACCACTACCGGTATCCCATCGGCTCGCAACGTCTCCAGCACCTTGAAATCCGGTTCCCTGATCGCAGTATGATGAAAGGCGATCACGCCGTGCGGCCTGATATGCGATACCAGATGCTCGTACTCAGACGGTTCTCGTACCGTCTCGGGATCGGCGATATGAACATTATATTGCAACTGTCGCAGCGAGAGCATGGCACTGATTTCTATCGCACGGTCGAAGCCCGGAATCAGCATATTCGGCGTATCGATCTGACCGGCATCGGCCAGTATCACCATATGATGAATATGAACCAACGACTCGTGCGGCGTAACCGGCCGGCTGATCACATACCGGCCATCTGCTTTGCGTACCGCCCCTTCATGCTCCAGTAACCGGATCGCCTCACAAACCGAATATCGCGACGCACCCAGATTCCGCTCAAGCGCTCGCACAGACGGCAAACGCTCCCCCGCCGTCAGACGACCCTCACGTATCCACCTCCGAATCGCATGGGCCGCAGCCTGCGGCGGACTGAATATGCCTGTATTGTCCATGTTCTCCGACATCTCCTTACAGTATAACAAAAATCATGACAATTTCAATACATTGTCACGATTTTGTCACGTCCACGCGCGAACCACTCCATAATTACTTCTCCAATAACCCCTTATAAAAAACACCCCGCCCCGCCCCAACCTTAAAAACTTTATAAACCTTCAACCTTTCAAACAACAACCTTAAACCTTGAACTATTCTCGCCTTAGTGCTTGCCAGAGTCATATCATGCTGATAGATGCGATTGCGAAATTACTGTAAGATTCTGTTTTACAGGTATTTATATGCCGCTCCATAGATGCGGAGGGGGGGGCAGGGCAAACGCATCTAAATCCACCCACCAGTAGGTACTTTTTCACGCGATGCACGATGTTTGGCGCAAGTTAGGATTGCGCGATGCGCGCAGTGATGTTAACTTACCCTTTCGTCATGACGTGAGGCCTCACATTAACTTGAACCATTAGGATCAGGAGCAGCGACATGGATGTTGAAGCCCCACGTGGTTTATTGCGCTTTTTCGACGAGTTGGAAGATCCACGTATGGACCGAACGAAGCGACATTCACTCAGCGATATTCTCGTGATCACCATTTGTGCGGTCATCTGTGGCGCTGATGAATGGACGGAGGTCGAGTTGTTCGGCAAGTTAAGGCATACGTGGCTCAAGACGTTTCTGGAGTTGCCACACGGTATTCCATCTCATGACACCTTCGGTCGCGTCTTTCGTCTTCTGGATCCCAAACAACTGGATCAGTGCTTTCAGCATTGGATGGCGGCGATGGCGGAATGTACCGGAGGTCAATTGATCGCCATCGACGGAAAGACCATCCGGCGTAGTTTTGACAAGGCAGACCACAAAGCTGCCATCCATATGGTCAGTGCCTGGAGCGAAACGAATGCGCTGGTCTTGGGTCAGGTGGCGACTGACGAAAAAAGCAATGAAATTACGGCGATTCCAAGACTCCTGAAGATGTTGGACATCACAGACTCAGTGGTCACCATTGATGCGATGGGTTGCCAGAAGGCCATCGCCGGCCAGATCATCAAACAAAAAGGGCACTACGTGCTGCAGGTGAAGAAAAACCACGCCGGCCTGCATCATGTCATGGAAGAGACGTTCGACGAATTGACCGGTCGGGGCATTGACGATGTTTCGTATGCATTTCATGAAGAGGTGGATGGTGGCCATGGCCGAATCGAGACGCGTCGAATCTGGACGACCGATTGGACGGGCTGGTACAGTGATCGAAAGAAGTGGAAGCATTTGCAGAGCTTCGTATGCGTGGAAAGCGAGCGAACTGTCGGTGATCAAACGTCCATCGAACGACGTTACTACATCAGCGACCTGGATAGCCGGGATGCCCAAGCCATGCTTGGTTACATTCGCGGACATTGGGGCATCGAGAACAAACTGCATTGGTCATTGGACGTCACCTTTCGGGAAGACGGCCTCCGGCAGCGTAAGGGCCACTCCGCCGAGAATCTGTCGAGAATTCGTCGACTGGCTCTCAACCTTCTCAGACAGGATAAATCTCTCAAGGTCGGGGCCAAAGCCAAACGATTCAAAGCCAGTCTGGACCCGAACTACCTGCTCAAGACGCTCTGCCGCGCAATTTAGGTTCCTTCCGGGTTTCCCGTGGGTCACAGGCATTCGGATCGTATTTTTCACCCCACAGTACCTCGGCGAGTGTGAAGGCACTGTGGGGTGAAAAATACGGGGGATTTGCGTAGGTGATCGGCATCATTTCCGGGCATGCTCCAGAGCGAAAACCGCATGATTTACCGACAAGCGATTCCATTTGTCCACCCCCCCTCCGCTTACGCGATAAACGGCCCATACAGAGCCTTCCGGAGGGCGAGCCGGGGGTTTGGGGGCTGGCGGCGAAGCCCCCAAGTTAAGTGGCCGCTAACCTGTGACACGTGGGAAACCACAAAGGACTCAATTTAGATGCGATTGCCCTGGGGGGGGGGGCAATGGTCGATGAAGAAATAGTGACGCGATGATCAATGAAATACATCTTGTCGCCTGATCTGGCTGCAGTCGCCCTGATCACCTCGATTCATCCACCGCCGTAGGTCCGCGCAGCTCCGCAGTTGGACATCCGTTTCACCACCAAACCACCGAAAACATCCATTGCACTAATCCGAATCACAGATAATCCGCAAGCATTGGCAGTGACACAACATGCCCTGTCCTGTCAGATTGGAACGCCACATGGTGATGACGCCGCGTTCAATTGAACGCGGGAATTGGGAAAGAAGTCGGATGAGCCTGAATTTCGGAACTACTTCGGCAACCCCTCCGGCCAGTTGCCGGGTTGCGGATTTCCCGTGGCAACGCTTTCGGTCCTATGCAATGCAGCGGGATTCATCGCCAAGGCGCTGGTGATGTTGCGAGCATCAGATAACCAGAAAGTGCCATTGGATCGGATCAGTTTTATCGATGCACTGTGATGGTTGCGTGATGCACGTGATATACATGGCCCAGTCAAACTGATTGTCAATCCTCATCGTCCGGGGCGTATTGAACCACGTGCCGTGAAGAGACGCCGCAAGCAATACGATCTACTGAATCGACCTCGCAGTGAATTACGCCAAGCCTTGATAGAGTAATATGTTGCAGCTTAATCTCATGCCATCCGGGACACTACAATTCCCTTTTACGTTTTGCTTTTTCTGGGTCTGCCCGGATTTCGAATGGTTGATTCCAGTTTCCATCGTTTAACTGCCAATTGAACCCAGCGATCGCTGCCATACGGACGCTCGCGAACGACACTTGTGCGCAATCGCTCAAGTTCCTCTTCCGAAAGCGGACGATTGACCAGTTTCAACCAGCCGGCAGGACGCTTGATCCATTGATCGTCCAGTTGGACCTGACTGTCAACTTCTCGCTTACCCTGCCACACACTGCTGTATGGCCAGCGTTCTGCCCGGTCAACAAGATTGGCCCGTAACGGATTCGCTTCGACATAGCGCATCACATGCAATAGATGTTCATTCCGCTGTATCGGAAAACTTTTGAACCTGCCTTGATACAGATGTCCTTCACCGTCCGTATGGCGTTGCATACGCCATCGACGCACCTGCGTGGCACAGACCCAGCGAATGAAATCCGACAGGTCCTCTGCCTGCCTGGGCCGCAAGACCAGATGCCAGTGATTGGGCATCAGGCAATAGGCAAGAATCCGCATCCCGACACGCTCACGGCCTTGTTCCAACAGTTTCAGGAACGCCAGGTAATCACCTTTATCATGAAACATCGTCATTCGGCAATTGCTGCGATTGATCGCATGGAACACTACGCCCGCCTGAGAATGTCTCGCACGTCTTGGCATGATGTTTATAGTATCCGTACGAGCCGAAAGTGTCTAGTGTCCCCTTTTAGCCCTCCCATCACCTGCAAGACGATTGACGCATGTTCGAACAAGAAAATGTGTTCCCGCCTCTTCTGATTCACAAAATAATTCATAAATATCACTCTCACGGTCACCAATATGAACGCAACGATCGGCTTCTCCAAGTTGTATGGTTGATTGTCGCAGATTATTGACCCGTCGAATGCTTTCCTTTTTCTCAATGGGCATTCTTGTAGGATTGATATAGTTCTTCAGCAGAATCTGTGGGTAGTAAAGAGCTGAAACACATCAAAGATATCCAGCGTGTTATTCGCGTAAGCGTTCGGTTGCCTTTTGTTCGGGCCGCATTTTTCGCCCCTCAGCTCACCGATGTTTGTGAGGGCGCTGAGGAGCGAAAAATAATTGCATGAGCGTAATCGGTCGCGTCGTACGGCGTAAACAGGGCATCGCGTGATCACTAGTGTTTGGGATGGATCTGGAACTGATTATAAGTTGAAGCAAGCGTTCAACAGCGGCTCGCCATCGATGGTTTGAATTACCAGATCAACTTGACGATCAAAAAGCCGACGACTCTCGCGAGCTGAAAATCGCGGAAATCGCGATCTATCATGTACTTGGACAGCTCCATGAACTTGAATTAACCCACAGTTTCTGCTGAGGAGGCAAAACCTATCAGCAAGGTATTACACAAATGCCTAACACAAACATCGCCATTTCGATTCATGAAGGCCGCATAGCATCACCTGTCTGAAAGCTGCAAGTCTGATGATCTGATGTTAAAATACCGGTCAATACCGAAGCAACAGGGTTTTTAAGCTGTAACCCAAGTGAAACAATTGATTTGCAGATCAGGGGGCCGACAGGAAAGGTGCCGGTAAAACACTATGTCTCAGCCAACGGCGAATAATATTGAGTTGTTGATCACCAACCAGGCCAGTTCGTTCAGCCATTTCAAATACGGCAAGTTATTGAACAGTATTTATGAAATATGGCTATCTCGAGAGTTGCTCCGGACACTGGTGATGCGAGATATCACGGCCCGTTATCGTCAGGCGACACTCGGCATTCTCTGGGTTGTTCTGACACCGCTACTGTTCATGATCGTGCTGACCGTTGTTTTTGGTGTCAGGGGCCGAATGGGGCCGGATCACATGCCATATCCGGTATTTTTTCTCCCGGCCTTTCTCGTCTGGAGCTATTTCAGCTCGGTCATCAACCGGGGCTCCAACGCCCTGAAACGTAACGCGAGCCTGCTGTCCAAAGTGTACATACCAAGGCTGCTGCTTCCCCTGTCAAGTGCACTAAGCCCGCTGTTGGACCTGCTGATCGGGCTGGTTGTCGCTTGCGGCATTCTGCTCTATTTCCAATATATTCCTCCGTGGCAGATTCTATTTCTGCCGCTTTTTCTGCTGCTCGCAATGTTCTGCGGCCTGGGCATCAGCATATTGATCGGCGCTCTCAACGCCCATTACCGTGATGTGCACCACGTACTCCCAGTACTTATGCGATTGTGGTTTTTCTCGACACCGATCATCTACAGCCTTGACCGCATTCCCGAACAGTATCGCATTTATTTTGCGATCAATCCCTTCACGGCCGTGATCACGGGCGTCCGATGGTCACTCATCGGATTGCCCCCGCCGTCGATGGCCATGCTTTCATTTTCGATCGCCTTCACGCTGTTTGTTCTGGTCATCGGGTTGATTGTCTTTCAACAACTTGAAAAAACCGTAACGGATGTACTGTAATATGAGTCAACCGGTTATTGAAGTCGATCATTTAAGTAAACGATTCCGGCTCAGCTCTCACGCGGAGACATCGAACCATCTGAGCGATGAACTTCTCAGAAAAATCAGCTATCCGGTTCGTTGGCTTTCCGGCCGGAGCAATGGCGATCATCGCCGCGATTTCTGGGCCCTTCAGGATGTCACTTTCAAACTGGAGCGAGGTGAATGTCTCGGAATCGTCGGAAGCAACGGAGCGGGCAAGAGCACCTTGTTGAAAATCATCGCTCGATTGACATTGCCGACCTCGGGTACCATCCGAATCCGCGGGCGAATCGGCGCCCTGCTGGGGGTGGGGGTCGGGTTCAATCCTGAGCTGACCGGCAGGGAAAATGTCTACCTCAACGGGATGCTCCTGGGCATTTCACGAGCGGATATCAACAGCAAATACAATGAGATAGCAGAATTTTCCGGTATCGGCGATTTCCTGAACGTTCCGGTCAAGCAATATTCGAGCGGCATGCGTGTCCGTCTCGGATTTTCGGTGATTGCAACGCTTGAGCCTGAGATCCTGCTGCTGGACGAGGTGCTCGGAGTGGGTGATATGGAATTCAGGCAGCGATCCATGGAGCGGATGGAACAATTGATCAAAGGTGGGCGCAGCGTACTTCTCGTCAGTCACAACGACCGGTCGATCGATCAGCTCTGCGACTGGGTGATCCGGCTGGAAAAGGGCGCGCTTGTGGATTCCGGGCCCACGGCATCCGTTCTGCACAATTATGTAAGCGAAAAGAAGAAGAAAGCACTTCCAAAATCGGGCCAACAGCAGATCGAACAGGAGGACTCGGACGATCGGGTCTTCCATTTCCGCGAAGTTCAAATTCTCAACGAAGGCAACGAGATAGCCGACACGATCGAATTCAGCCGGCCTTTCCGCATACGCATCCGTTATGATATCACCAGCCCGCTGAAATCCGTTCACGTACTTTGCCGAATCGAAACGACCGACGGTGTAACCGTTCTAAGCACGGGTGATTCCGATTGCGATTATTCATTGTTCCGCAAACGTGAACAGGGCAGCTACACCGCTGATATTGAAATCCCCGGCGGTACACTGGAAGCAGGTGATTACCGCCTGACGCTGACGGCGGGAATTCCCTACCAGAAACTGATGGATCAATGCAAGGGTATTTTGAATTTTGGAATCGTCGATGAGACGAGTCATCGGCGACAGATATACATCAAACAAACGCGACCCGGATTCTTCGGCCGGGATATCCCATGGCAATACGCACAGAATCCCGCATACGTCCTGACGGAGCCGACGGTATGATCAAACAGAAGGTCAGCTATCGTTCGTTTGACTATAACAGATCACAACTGCCGAATGCCTATCTTTCGCAACTGGAGTCGGGAGTCGAAAACATCGATCAGGCGATTCCGCGAACAGGTTATACCATCGGCTATCCGGGCTGGGGAATGCTCTACCACACGGTTCTCTGCTCGCTCAAACCAGGGTCAATCAACAACGTCATCGAGACAGGAACGAATCTCGGCTGCTCAACCATTATTCTGGCACAGGCTATTGTCGATTCCAGACATGACGGCAGAGTATACTCCATTGAAATCGACACCGAGAATCACACCAGGGCACAGCAGAACATCGACCTTGCCGGGGTAAGCGGCGTTACGACGCTCATCCACGGCGACAGCAGGCAGGTGCTGGCCGGGCTGAAGGAACAACTCGACTCGGTGCGTGTCGCCTTTCTTGACGGATCACACAAGTGTGACGATGTCTTTGCCGAGTTCGAGTTGCTATATCCCCTGTTCGACAAACGTTCCATTGTCATCTTCGATAATGCCCGGCGCACCGCGAGAATGAACAAGGACCAGAAGGTACACGGCGCCCTGAAAATCATTAAAAAACGATACGGCGGCAATATCATTCATCTACCATATGTTTCATGGCAGACTCCCGGATTATCGATCTGGCAGAAAAATCCGTTTTGATCGCCAGTAACACACACTCCAGGTCGGCAGGCGCAATATGGATAACAACATCAAAAACGAATCGCTCGTCAATCAGACGGCACTATGGCCGGCTCTTGCAGGAGCCGGGATTCTGACAATCGTCTGTGCCGTAGCCGTCGCTGCCGCCTACCTGATCGACAGCGGCTATCGACTGGTCCTGGTGATCAATACCGCCGTTATTTTTCTATATATGGCCGTGTCCATCGGATACACAGCATATACCATACGAAATATCCAGAAACAGATTGACGAAACCATTTATCACCGCACCAGGAAGCACAAGGACATGTTCCGTTCGATCAATTCCAAGTTGAGCATATTGAATCGTTACAGGAAAGGTGCAACAGGAGAGGACTACATCCACTATAACCGTCTGCTCAGTGAAAAAGATATCAATGCATTGGCCCGAATCGCAACGGATGATCTGAAGCTCGATGTGGACAACCGCAGGCTTCGTTATATGGCACGTCAGCTCGTTTCACTGGAATCACGATTGCACGGCCGCATCGCGGGGGCCGTTCGGGATATTCTCATTCGATCACTTGCACTGCAATCAATCAGAACGGAAGAGTTGACCATTCTGGAAATTGGCGTACTTTTCGGATTGAACGCGGCTTTCCTGTACCAGATGAACCGGCCGTATTATAAGAACTTCCACATGGTACTCATAGACCCGTTGTACGGCTATTATGACGAAAGCCAGCTCGATCCGGTCACCCAGGTTCCCCCGAGCCGGTACGTTCTGGAATCCAATCTGGACCGGACGGGGATCACTGTCGGTGAACGAACCATCCTACAGGGTTTGTCGTCGGAAGAACAGATCATCGAAGGCGCTGCGAAACGCCTGTACGACATGATATTCATCGACGGTGATCACAGTTACGAAGGTGTGAAGCTCGATTTCGACATTTATCACAAAATGGTCAAGCCGTCGGGTTATATTATTTTTGATGATTATGACCGTGCCAAATGGCCCGGCGTGGTGCAATTCATCGACAACGATATCCCGAATTACACTGACATCAGGCACATCGGCACGTATTGGCACACAACCATTTACCAGAAACACTGATCAGGGCATGTATTCATCACGATGCAGAACTTCTTTTCAAGAATGTTTGGAATGATCGCCTCTCACCGGCACAGGAATCGCCGTGAAGCGGAAAATCGCCATGAGCCTCGTCATGCGAACCGGCGTTCATTACCGGATCCGCAGACCGTTTCCGTCATTACACCAAGCTTCAACCAGGGTCGGTTCATCAGTGCGTGCATTGCATCGGTCGCGGCCCAGACCTACAGTCCGATCGAGCACCTGATCTATGACCCCGGCTCAAGTGATGACAGTCTTTCGATAATTCGATCGCATGCCGACGTAACACTCATCAATGAACCGGACGAAGGCCAGGCTGACGCCGTCTCGAAAGGCATGTCGGTCGCCCGCGGCGATATCATCGCCTGGCTGAACGCCGATGATTGCTACAGCGATCCCGACGTCTTTCAGGCTGTGATGGACCGGTTCCGCCTGCCGGACCACCCGGATATTGTGTACGGCCGCGGCTGCTACGTTGATGAACACGGTAAAACACTCAGACAGGCCTATGTCAACCGCCGCCCTCATACGCTACCGATACGACTGCAACAGGAACTGGGTATTCTTCAGCCGGCCCTGTTCATACACCGGCGAGTGATTGACACCATCGGTACACTGAATACCGATCTGCATTATGCCCTGGACTATGAATATTGGATACGTGCGGCAAAATGCAAGCTGGTTTTTGCATTTGTCGATCGGACATTCGCTCACGCACGATATTATCCGGATAATAAAACGCTCGGTCGACGCGGTGACAGTTATCGGGAAGTATTCAGAATGCTTCATAAGCATTGGGGATATGTTCACCATGCATGGATAAGACGACTGGCTGAATTTGAAGTTGATCAGTTCGATGGCATTCTGAAGAGCAGCGGCAACCAGCATGTGAGTGATCCGGTTGCTCTGGAACGCAATAAGCGCAATCTGCACTGCGCCTGGAATACAGATTGGCACACACTGTCTGTGCTCAAGCAGCAGCGTAATTCGCGCCCGGTCGGCACGACAATCGAAGCGATGAGATCGCTCGATATCAAACTGACTCGACACTGCCGCCCGGTACCCGAAAACAAACAATCACTGCCTGGTTGCCAATGTTATACAGTGGGCGGCGAACGACGCTGGGCATTCGAAAGAAAATGGCTTGAATCTGAATTGAACCGGACGCGAGAGGCTTTTGAACGGTTCCGGTCAGAACGAGAAAAAGACCGTTGCATCATCGTCGGTAACGGCCCGAGTCTGAACCAGACGAACTTGGCTCTGCTCAGCGGCCGGGATGTATTCTGCTCGAACTACGCCTTCCTTAAACCCGAACTTTTCCGCCATGCAACCTACCTGTGTATCGTCAATCATCTTGTTGCTCAGCAGGCCCATGGTGAAATCAATCTGCTTACGAACGTGAAAAAACTTTTTCCCTACTGGCTGAGCTATTGCCTGAACGGTGATGAAAATACCTTTTTTTTCAGATCCGTCGGTATTCCACACTTCAGCACTGACATCCACCAGAATGTATCCTGGCGTCATACCGTCAGTTTCTTCATGCTCCAGATCGCTTACTGGCTGGGATATCAGACGGTTCTGCTTGTCGGCTTTGACCACAGCTATCAGCAGCGAAGCGGCGTCAACGAAGGAGATGTGATCGATCAGGAATCGGATGATGCCAACCATTTCGATAAAAGCTATTTCAAGGGCAAGCGTTGGCATGCTGCAGATGTAGACAATATGGAAAAGATGTATGAACTGGCTCGAGCGGCGTATGAATCAGACGGGCGGCAGATACTGAACGCCACCGCGGGCGGCCAATTGGAAATATTCCCACGGGTCGACCTTGCATCCTGTCTTTCGGAACAGATGATCGGGAACCGCATGTAAAGGAGTACGTGTCGTGAACGAATCATTCCCCCGGGTACTGGTGATTTCGAAAACACGTATCGGCACAGAAACTGCAACAGGCAGTGCGATGCGTAATCTTTTCTGGGGCTGGCCTGGTGATCGTATCGCGCAAATCCATACCGACTACGCTTCTGCTTACGACTACAGCTTATGCACACAATATCATATGTTGGACAGTCCCTTTCGCCGGATTATCCGAAAATCCAGGCATGGACGCCGAATATTGAATCGTGCGAGTGGAATCAACTGGCTGTACCGACCGGGTAATTACACCGGCATGCTCGAATGGTGCCGTACTTTCCGCCCTGACGTCATTTACTATCGCGTCATCGAACGCCCCGCTTTTTACCTATGGGTGCCGCAAAAGCTGGCACATCAGCTGAACGTCCCGCTGGTGACCCACATCATGGATGACTGGCCGTCACGTTGCGCCGGCATATCGAGTGATGATGAACAACAGCGGAAACCCAGTCATATCGACCTTAAGTTGAAAAGGCTGTTCCAAAAGGCAAAAGTCAATCTGAGTATCTGCGAAAAAATGAGCCGGGGATTCGGCGAACGTTACGGCACTAAATTCATTCCGTTTCACAATTCGATCGATCACGAGGAGTGGCAGGGCATCAAGCGTCGGAGAAGCTATGAAACGGACGGCCGGTTCCTTGCCGTCTATACGGGCAGTATGGCCAATGATATGACCCTGATTAGCTTGAGAGACATGGCCCGTGTTATTACACGAATGAACCGCCGGGGCCTGCCCATCACCATGGATATTTACGGTTCAAATCGGTACCAGGTCATATACAACCGCAGGCTGAGACGTTACAGAGCCACACGATTCTGCGGATTTGTCCCGCGTGAGATGTATCTGCAGATACTTGCCGATGCCGACCTGCTGCTGCTCCCGGTCAACTTTGACAACCGTAGCCTGACCTACATCCGCTATTCGATGGCGAATAAGGGGCCGGATTACATGGCATCGGGATCGCCCATCCTGGCGTACGGGCCGATGGGGGCGGCGACGATCGAGTATGCCTCACAAAACAAGTGGGCTTACACCGTCTGCGAAAAATCCGATGAGCTGCTGGAAGCGGCGATCCATAAGCTTATTCAACAACCCGAGCTCCGACGTCAACTGGGTGAAAAAGCGAGGGCATTCGGGAGGGATCATCATCATTCCGACATCAACCGGAAACGATTTCGGCAGACGCTCCGCTCGGCCTGCCATCCACCGGCCCCCGTTCCGTCATCGCCGCAGGCACCCTCCATGGTTGCGTGTCTGGACTGATCTGCAGTCCACGGAACAGGAGCGTGGATCAGTCCTTGAGATAGTATCCGGCAATCCGCCTGAACCGGTTTGATGGCTCACCCCGTTTTACCGCGATGAAATTGCCCCAGCCTTTCGGATCCTCGCACCGGCAGGGATAGGGTCTGAGTGATCGCCAGACATGCTGAACGCCGTACCGAACGATCGGCATCCATTCGGACATGTAGACGTCGTAGTTCTGATCATAAAGGAACTCGCCGAGTTCATGGGTAGTATAACCGAGCAGCGAGGTCTTGTTGTCTTCGAACTCGCACATGACGAGCTCCGGCTTGATCCTATCCCACGGAAATCCCCTGAGCACCATGAGATCATAACCTTCCGTATCGACTTTCAGATAATCGATCGAGCGGATATCCCCCTGTTCGATCACCTGAGCCAGGGTAATTGTCTCGACCGTCGCGGTCTGCCTGTGCGTATCACGAAACGGTGAAAGTGTTGAAATACCGGTGGACTCTTCGCTTGTATAGAAAGGCATGTTCTTGCCTGCCGTGTCTGAAACAGCGTAAGGATGCAGTTTCAACGGATACTGCTTCCCCAGTCTTTTCAAGCGGCGTACCTTGCCGGGCTCGGGTTCAAAAGCATGGACCTTCCAACCGGCCTTCAGGTAGGGAAGGCATGATGACCCGCCATGCGCGCCGACGTCAAACATCAGGCCTTTCCGGCGGCTCTTATTGAAATATCGCCATATCAACTGATCCTCAGCGAATACGGATTGCCTGCTTGTCAACTTCCCGGTCAGGGCACTCAGGAGAATCCGCATTCTGTTACCGGCTGTTGTCATGTCAAATGCACTTTCTGAACGCAAGGCGACTCAGCAGCGACTGATCCCGCCGTTAAATCAATGAACTGTTTCTGACAGCCGCATTGGAAGACCTCATCACCTACCGCTCAACTCACACCCGACACTGTTCTAGCCCGCCATGTTTCGTACACCTGTCGGATTTCCTGTTCAGTATAAAAATGCCTGGTATAGCGGGCAGTACACATCTTTTCGACGTACTCCGACGGCAATCGGATTGTTTCCTTGAACTTCTTATAGGCATCGGCATATTGCTTGTTTTCACCGGCATTCAATATCGGCAGTTCGCCGATTTCCGTCCCGATGAACTCGGATATCGCTTTTACTTTCAAATCATTGGATGATTCGCATCGCATCAGGAGCATCTCGTGGCCGTTTTCACGAATGATCTGGTAACCCATATCATGGGGAAAAGGATACCGGTAAACATCAATACCCAGCGGCTCCTTCACCTGTAAATCGAACCATGTCAATGGAAGCGAATGGGGATACTCATTGATGAATCGTCTGATCCATACCTCAGTCGGCGTCCCTTCAAAATCAGGCTCACCATCTTCAACAAACCGTCGACCTCCGAAAAATGCCGAGAAATTCCTTGATATCGGCTCCCTCACCAGTGTAATCATTTTCAACGGCCTGCCCCTGTTGACATATCGCGTCAGCAGATACTGGCCGTTTTTAACATGCAAGGGTATACGTCGGCCGCGTTTTTTGAACCTCTCGCGAAATTCCTTGAGCGTCTTCGAATTCAACTGATGAATGTGATAGACACGCCACTGCGGCAACTGCTTCAACGACGCGACAATCGAAGTCGATCCGACCTTGGCCATCTGGTATACCAGGAGAACCGGTTTGTCATCGGCGGGTAATTCCGTTTCGGCATGTCTTCTGCCTAATGTCTGCTTCAACCAATTCGTCACTTTCATAGGCCTACTCAACTGTTACAGGGTTTTGACTCGTGGTTGATACTTGCAACCACTTGATTCTCACAGCCTCACGTTCCTGCTCGGAATAAAAGTGCACCGCCAGTGGGCTGCTCAGCATGCCGTCGATATAGGACATCGGCAACACCAGTCTATCACGGAACTGACGATAGTCTTTCGCATATTCCTTATCCAGACTCTCGTTTTTCCTGCATATGGGAACAGGATCGACCTGAAGAAATTCACCGATGACCGCAGACTTGTACTGATCATCACACTCAGAACGAAACAGGAGGAATCTGTGCGGCGGATGATCGATGATCTGATAACCTTTTTCATGGGGAAACGGATATTCAAAAATATCCAGTCCGAAGGGTTTTCGATACTGGTTATCAAACCATTGCAGTGCCTCATCATGCTGATAATCATTCAGAAACACTTCCAGAAACCTGTCCATCTCCCTGTCTACCCTGCACTCCTTCAATTGCGGGAAGCGGTGCATATTTTGAAAGAATGCCGAGACGTTACGGGAAATCGGCTCGCGGACAGGCGTGATGACCGACAGGGGGCGGTTTTTATCCAGATATGTGAACCGAACGGTTCGAGCACGTTGAATATGGGGCGGAATTCTTCTTTTCCCGGCAGGCGGTTCGGGGTTCTCCGAATGGAAGTAACGGGCATCGGGATCGAGAATATGCGTCTGATATACCGGCCATCGCTTCAATCGCTTCAAACTGTAATCGATACTCTTTGAACCGACCTTGCCGAACTGATGAATCACAACCGCATCGGGCTGATGCCGCCGTTGCGTGCTCTCGGGTGCTCCACTTATAAGGTGATCCCGCGTTGATACAGAGGCCAGGGGATAATCGGTCGTTTTCCCCGTCCAGTAACGGTGCACCTCAGCAATTTCCTCTTCCGTGTAAAAGTGCCGCGTATACTCCGATTCGCACATACGCTGAATGTATGATTCAGGCAATCGGATCTGATGCTTGAATGCGCTATAGATATCCGCATACGATTTTCTGGTACCGATATTCACCCTTGGGATTTCACCGGGATCAACGCCGAGAAATCGGATCAACCCTTCTTTCTTGACCGCATCGGTGGATTCGCATCGCAGAACGAGAACTTCATGGCCATTGTCTCGAATAATCTGATAACCTGGATGATGAGGAAAAGGATAACGGTATACGTCAATACCCAATGGCCTGTTCATCTGCATGTCAAACCATTTGAGCGGCACCTCATGAGGATAATCACGTATAAACTCATTGATATAATGGTCGACGGGCAGTTCCGCCGAGCGGGAATCGCGACCATCGAAAAAATCAAGGTTTTGAAAAAACGCCGAAAAATTCCTGGCGATCGGTTCACGCACCGCCGTAATGATCTTGAGTTTAATCCCTTTACTCAGCATTTGATTGTGAACGTATTCAGACTCACTGATATGGCCGGGCAAATCAAGGCCGCGTTGCCTGTAACTCCGCTTCAATTCGCCAAGTGTTTCCATGTTCAACTGATGAATATGGATCACCTGCCAGCGTTTCATACGCTGAACAGCCCTGGCAATCGACCGTGAACCGACCTTGCCCATCTGGAATATAAGCAGCGGCTGCTTCTGTTTGAATTTAGCCAACCATTTATTCAGATAACGCATGCTCAACCTGCTTGTATCGCTGAACGGCGACCCGGCATCATCTTCATTGGTCCGCACCGACCATGCCCCGACCCATACAGGCGGCCATTATAGCAATTCCGTCAGAATCAGGCCATTTGCCGTTGGAAACACCGGTCCCGGCCACCGGTTTACCGCTGGTGTATTCCGTCAATCGCGGATCCTGTCGACACTTGTTTCACACCGTGGCCGTGTTATCTTAACTGCCTGATTTGACCCGGTTACCGTCACCAGAGAAAGGACCTGCTCGCGCCATGCCGATGCTGACCGTCACCGGCAAGCTCTGCCCCGACCAACTGCGTAACTTCGCCGCCTGGTGCCTGTGGCGCGTCCACCCGCTGCGATCGCAAAGCCACCGGATCGTCAAATCATATTACAACAGACACCCTGACCAACGATGCTTCATCATCGGAAACGGGCCGAGCCTGAGAACCATGGACCTTAGTCTGCTCAAGAATGAAATCACCTTCGGGATGAACCGCATCTACCTGATGTTCGATGAGCTCGGGTTTCGGACAACGTACTATACCTGCGTGAATGAACTGGTCCTGGAGCAATGCGGTGACGAAATAAGCAGTCTTGACCTGCCGCGATTTGTCTCCTGGCCCGGCCGTCGTCATGTACCGGGCGCCTGTTATATTCGATGCCTGCGTCACCCGCCGGTGATCTTCTCCGATGACCCGACCCGTGGCCTGCACCTGGGCGCGACGGTCACTTACTTCACCATGCAACTGGCCTACTACATGGGATTCACCACGGTCATCCTGATCGGCGTGGATCACCACTTCAAATCGCAGGGCAAGCCGAATGAAGCGATTGTCTCGCAAGGCGATGACACCGATCATTTCGCCGCCCATTACTTCGGCAGGGGATTCCGCTGGCAACTGCCCGACCTGGAGACTTCCGAAGCGGCGTACCGGCTGGCAAAGGCATATTATGAACGCAATGGACGCACCATCCTCGATGCTACCGTCGGCGGCAGGTTGAATGTATTTCCGAAAGTGGCGTATGCACAGTTATTCAATCATGTATAGTGTTGTGATTCATTCGCACGGGTAAGCAGTGTTTACCCATATCACCCTGGAATCTGTCGATCATGACGTTGACGGATCACTCGCCGAAAGTCTTTGTTGTCACAGCGACACACAACCGCTGCGAGAAGACCCTGCGTTTCATCGAGCAGTACCGGAACCTGTCATACAGGAACAAGGAACTGGTCATCGTCGACGACGGCAGTACGGACGGCACGGCCGAGGGTATCGAGGATCAGTTCCCGGAGATCATTCTGCTTCGCGGTGACGGGAACCTGTGGTGGTCGGGAGCGACGAATCGCGGCATCACCTTTGCGCTCGAGCACCACGCCGATTATATCCTGACGATCAACGATGACAGTACATTCGGACCTGATCTACTCGGCTGCCTGGTCGAGACGGCGAGCTGCGACACCCGTTACATCGTCGGTAGCCGTCTGATGAACGCCGACGAGCCCGGCCGGGTCCGGGCGATCGGAACCACCGCCGCCTTCAAAGGTTTCCTGCTCTATGAACTGAACTACCTGGATGCGTTCTGGGATGCGATCAGCAGCCACCTGAGCGATCCCTGGCCGGTGGACACGCTCTGCGGCAACGGGGTTCTGTTGCCCGCGGCGGTGTTCAGGGATATCGGCCTGTTCGACGCCGACGCTATGCCCCAGTACCACGCTGACAGCGATCTTGTCATGCGCGCCCGGTCAGCGGGATATGTTCCTGTCGTCAGTTTGAAAAGTGTGATCCATGATCACATCCATGAACAGACTCCCTCGGGCAGTATCTGGAAGCTGATGTGTGACAGGCGATCAGACCGGTACCTGCCTGCGACCTGGAAAACCATTCGCCGATACAGTCCCATGTGGAAAAGGTGGCTTCTTCTGTTAGGACAATATCTACCTTATCTGCCGCCGAAGCCGATAAGGGACTGGTTGCGGGAAAGGCGCAGGGAAGCACGTAAATCAAGATATTTAAATCGTTAATAATCCGCCAACCTCGCCATACTTTCCACAATTCATGGGCAGGGCTGCGACTGATCACCTCATGGCTGAATTCATTCAATCAGTTAAGTATGTTTCCCTATATTGACTTTTCGTCACAATCTGCTAAATTGATTGATTCGAATATATCTGGAGGGTATTGGCAACGTGTCACCGGTGGAATCCGGTGGGGTCAGCAATTCGTTTGGGGTTGAAAGGCCAAAAAGGGAATGGGTTTTTCGACACCGGTTGAGGTGCGCAAGTATTTATGAATGGGAGGATTATGGTTTTATAGCTGAAAAAAATTTGACCGGGAGTCTTCATGGTATAGACTCAAACTAAGTTGAATATTTCTGTCCTGAGTGGCATTGGACATGTCACTCAAACAGGTGGGCCAAACAAACGTTACGTTACGGAACTAAAGAATTTTGTATCTCATTAAACACCTTTAACGGGGAAAAGAGCGATGAAAGCGTTAACAACCATTCTGACAATTACGGCAACACTGGTAGTGAGTTCTTCAACCTATGCGATTTCAGCTTATGACTACGGTTATGAGTTGAAGATGATTCAAGACATCACAAACAATTTGAATTTCAATGCACCGATCTTCAATCTGACAAACATCGGCACGGCTGAAATCACGAACTTCAGTCTGACCATTGGTGATACACGATATAACTACGATGCCTTTGCTTATATCACCAGTGACTCGGCTTACACACTTCTTTCACCGGATACTGTCAACGCGAATGTGCGTAGTAATATCATGGAAATCAGTTTCGATGATATGGCCATGGGCGACGTATTCCGGGCGAATGTGGACATTGATCCGGATCCCAGTTCGGGTCTGTCAGTCCAGGTGGATGCCCGTGAAGTTCTCTTCAACAACAACGGTCGGCCGAACGCGGTGGTCACGGTTGATTTCGACAATGGCGAAACACTGACCGGTACACTGCCGGATTATCCGACGACCTACAGCGACAGCGACGGCGAGTTGCCCGGCACATACTGGCAAGCGATGCTTGACGATTATCTGCGGGTCGACACTATCGTTTCGTTTGAGCAGGAGTATGACGAATATCCCGAGACGTATATCTTCTCGCAGGCTGCCACCAGAGATACCCCTACCTCTGAAGTACCTGCCCCATCGGCGGCACTGGGCGGGATGATGCTGATCGGTGCGATGAACATCTTCGGAATGATCAAGCGAAGGCGAAACCAGGAAGTCTAAGCGTCATTCCCGGACAAGCTCGAAGCACCCGTTTACGAATATCATGCAGCCCCGGCGGTTATTGTCGGGGCTGTTTTTATTCGGTTGCCCAATCGTCAAACAACAAACCCTGCTCGAACACCCGTCGGATACCTTCATCCAGGCTGATTTTCGGTGACCAGCCGAGTTGTTGTCGGAGTTTATGTGAATTGCTGTACCGTTGGAATATTTCCCGATCCGGCTGGCGGTCGGCATTTTCAAAGCTTTGTTGAACCACAGGCTCGATTCGCCCGGCCTCGCCACCGGCCTGAATCACCCTTGACGCGAGGTCGACCAGGCTGACCATTTCGGTCCCATTACTCACGTTGAATACGTCGTTATCGGCGTTGTCATCAACAGCAGCCGCAACCGTCGCTTCGGCGGCGTCGGAGACAAAGGTATAGGAACGCAGTTGGCGTCCGTGCCCGAAAATGAGGGGTGGGCGGCCGTTTTGAACGGCGTGGACGAATCGTGGCACGACGAACTGAGCGACCTGACATGGTCCGTAGCAGTTGAAGTATCGCAGCAGACAATATCGCAGCCCGTGTTCAAGCTGGAATGCCTTGCAGAGTTCTTCTCCTGCGAGTTTGCTTACGGCGTAGATCGTGCGGCCCTGTGTCATGCTGGATTCAGTCAAAGGATTTTCGACCGGCTCGCCGTATACTTCCGACGACGAGGCGAAGACGAGTTTAGCCGCTCCGCGATCAACAGCGGCCTGCAGAACCTGTCGTGTTCCGGACACGTTGATATCGAGGCAGGCCAGCCGCTGCCGTTCGGTCCGTTGTACGCCCAGCATGGCAGCAAGATGAATAACCAGATCGCAACCGCTGACGGCGTGTGACAAGGCGTTGTGGTCCATGATGTTCCCCGGATATTGCTCGATATCGGGGTGGATCATTGACCTGACGCGTTCGAGTTGCGGATGCAGATCGAGAATGCGAACCTTCAACCCTCTGCCGAGCAATTGACGGGCGACCTCCAGACCGATCATACCGGCACCGCCGGTCACCAGTACCTTTCGATATTGCATTGCTATCCTTAATCCTGCTGGAACAGTTTTGAGGGATATGATAGCGTAATCAGGTTATTTTGCCCAGTATACGGCCATGTCAGCCTGATTGTGCAAGCAGTATTATCTTGTTCGGCAAAATGGATTACATACCAAAAAGCACAGACAGACTATCGATGTTTGCCCCGCTGTATCCGATGCTTTCCGCCCGGATCGTATGCGACCCGCCGGTGAGATATCCCGCGGTGGACGTGTTCCCCCAGGAGTACCATCCGCCGGTATTCGTAAAAGCCAGTGCGGGTTCGAGTATGAGGCCGTCGACGCGTATCTGCAGCGGCCGGTCTCCGTTACCGAGGGCATATTGGAAGCGGAAGGTATAGAATCCGCTGATGGGTACGTTGATCTGCCATTCGACATACTCGCCGCTGTCGGCCTGGTAATCGACATATCCGCTGCCGGTATATCCGGGGATGGTATTATCGAAAACCGGCCCGGCGAGCAATGCGTCTTCCGCTTCGTAAACAGCCAGGACAGAAACTGCATCGGTTCGAACCATCACTTCGTTGCTGAAGTCGGACTGGCCGGAGCTGTTAAACGCCAGGATACGATAGCCGTATACGGAATCAGCGGTAAGGTTGTGGTCATCGTAGTGAATCGAATCGGCATCGACATCGCACAGCCATTGATATGATCCGCCCTGGACACTTCGTTCGATACGGAAACCGTCTTCATTCTGAGAGGCATCGGTCCATTGGAGTCGAATGGAATCTGTACCTGTGGCGTTGCCGACGAGCGATTGCGGCGAAGCGGGTATCTCGCCCGGTTCGCCGCTGCGAATGATCAGGCTGTCAATATTGCCGCCGCTGTATCCGATCGCTTCGATTCTGATGGTATGTGTACCTTGAGAGAGTGAGACTGAATCCAGGCAGACTTCCGACCAATTGGCCCACCCACCTGTACCGGGAAATGACATAGTCGGAACAATGACCTGTCCGTCAAGGCTGACCTGCAGCGGCCGATCGCCATTACCCAGAGCGTATCTGAAGGCGATCTGATAATACGAGTTATTATCGATCTGGATGGTCCAGCGTATCGATTCGCCACTGGAGGCAAGGAAATCGACATACCCGGTGCCGGTATAACCGTCAATCAGATTACAGCATGTTGTACCGACAAGTTGGGCGTCTTCGGCCTCATATATTGCTTCTGTGAACGGGACGGGAAGCGGCGCCGCCTGTACTTCGTCGGACCATACGGATTCATGCGGCCAGACATCGACCGCTGTAACGACGTAGTAACAGGTAGTATCAGGCGTGACATCGCTGTCGGTATATTCGGTCTGATCGGTGACGACAGCGATAGGTTCGAACTGGCTGCCGGAGATATTTGATCGGTAGACTTTGTAATAATCGAGTTCGGGGCCATTGGTTGTGATGGCGGACCATGTGAGGTGAACACTTCCCTGGCCGGGTTCCGCGGCGAGTTCAGCCGGTGCCGGTGGCGGCAGAGGCGGTGAGGTGACAGCATCGGCTTCGTTACTGAACGCTGATCCACCATGAGCGTTGAATGCGCGGATGCGATAGGTATATGAAGTCGCATAACTCAATTCGAGGTCATTGTAATTTTCGACATTCTGGCCGATCACGGCGATGACCTGGAAATCGTCACTGCCGGATCGTCGATGCAGGATAAAACCCTCTTCGTTATTTGCGTTATCCTGCCAGGCAAGTGAGATTCGATCGGGACCATCGGCCAGTGCAGTCAGGCTACCCGGTGCCGCAGGCGGCATGGGAATCGAGCCGCCGGTAATCTGCAAGTGGTCGATATTAGCACCACTGTAGCCGATACCGACAAGTCGCACGGTATTGGTACCACTGATGAAATCAGCGGAGGTTTCAACGGTTTCCCAGTTAGACCAACTGCCGGTACCGGGGAAGTTCAGGCCGGCCGCAACAACCTGACCGTTGACGATGAATTGCAAGGGTCGATCACCATTACCCAGGGCATATCGGAATGCCAACTGGTAATGACCTGCGACGGGCGTGAGGACCTGCCATTCGACGAATTCGCCGGCGGCGGCGAGGAAATCGATATAGCCTGTGCCGGTGTACCCGGCGATCAGATCATCGACAACCGGACCTGCGAGCAGAGCGTATTCAGCTTCATATACATCTGTGAGTGGTGGATATTCGGTCGTTGATGCGGCGACGTTGCTATAGTCCGAAACGCCGGTGGTGTTAAATGCGAGTACCCGATATTGATATTCCGTGCCGGGCGTCAGACCCGTATCATCAAATTCCCCGGACTCGGCGGGGAGTTCACGGATCATATTGAAGTTACCGCCTGTCGGTGTTCGTTCGATGCGGAATCCTTGTTCATTATCCGAGTTGTCCGTCCATTCCAGGTGTATGGAATCGGTTCCCGTGGTTTGTGCAACAAGGCCGGTTGGAGGATTCGGTGCAAGGCTGCCTGTCGACCCACCTCGGAGGATCAGGCTGTCGATATTTCCGCCGCTGTAACCGATACCTATAAGTTCAACCGTATGGAATCCGTATGAAAGCGATACCGACTGTAGAACCACTTCCGACCAGTCAAGCCAGCCGCCGGTGCCCGGAAAAGACATACTGTCAACGAGTATCTGATCGTCGATTCTGATCTGAAGAGGTCGATCGCCGTTACCCAGTGCATACCGGAAAGCGATCTGATAGTCATCGGACGTATCGACGTGGACTGTCCATCGGACTACTTCGCCTGATAAAGCCAGGAAGTCGACATACCCGCTGCCTGTATACCCTGTGAAGGTATTACCCACTATAGGTCCGGCGAGTTCAGCGTCTTCCGCCTCATAGATCACCTGCCAGGTTGAACAATCATTGGTAGTGACGATGGATTCATTACTGTAATCGGAATTGACCTGTTCGTTCCATGCGTAGACGCGGTAGGTATAGTTACTGTCACATGCAATATCGTGATCGACCCATTGAGTCACGTTTTCGCCGGTCTGTCCAACCTGCTGATAGTTTCCGGTCCCCAATCGACGTTCGATCCGATAGCCTGATTCTTCTGTTGTATTGTCCTGCCATGCCAACGTGATTTGATCGTGGTCAGTCTGAAGAGCGATCAGAGCGGTCGGCGTTTCCAGAACGACAGGCAATAGTGTAGCCTGGACCTGGTTGGAGAAACCGGATTCGTGCGGCCAGGTATCCACGGCGGTAACGGCATAATAGCAGGTGGTATTCTGTGTCACGTCGGTATCTACATATTGCGTACCGGTTGTGACCAGCGCGTAAACAGCAAGCGGACCGTCTGGCTGCAGCGAGCGGTATACGCGATAGTAATCCAATGGTGGATCGGTTGGTGACACGGGGTTCCAGATCAGTTCGATGCTGTTTTCCGTCGCCACGGCCGCGAGATTATCCGGAGCAGGCGGCGGAGGCGGATCGAAGGTGGTTTCGCAGTCTTCATAACTCAATTCGGAATCGCCTTGTGCGTTCCATGCGTACACGTAATAGCAGTATGTCGTCGCATAATCGAGTCCGGTGTCGGTATAAGCGGAGGTATCGGGCACCTCGATGGTAATGGTTTCATCGAGAGTGGTTCCCTTGTATCGTAGGATAACGAACCCGGTTTCATCAATGGCGTTATCGACCCATTGAAGTTGAATCGTATCATGGCTGACAGCGATCGCATCGAGATTACCAGGCGCGGCGGGTGGCGAGGTATTCAGGTTAACGAGCATAAGATGATCGACATTAGCGCCGCTGTACCCGATGGAAGCGGCACGGATTCTATTGGTTCCGGCAGCCAGGCCGGTATTGAGCCAGGAGTAGTTCCAGACGGCCCATCCGCCCGTGGCCGGGAATGGTAGACTTGCGTCAACGATCTGACCGTTAACGGAAATCGCGAGCGGCCGGTCGCCGCTTCCAAGCGCATATCGGAACCGCAGTTCGTAGCTACCGGCGACAGGTGCGAAGACGGTCCATTCGATGTACTCGCCGGAGGAGGTCATATAATCGGCATAGCCGGTGCCGGTATAGCCTGAGATGGCATTACCGACGGCGGGCCCGGCGAGCAAGGCCTGTTCGGCCTCGTAGATGGCGGTATCCGGCTGCTCAGCGGTTGTCGCCTCCGATTCGTTGCTGTACGGCGAGATCTGTTCATTTCGAAAGGCGTAAACACGGTAGGTGTATGTTGTTGATGGGAACAAAGATCTATCGCTGTAGTTCTCCGCATCGGAACCGATGGAAGCAATGAGGTTGAAGCCGGATTGTCCCTGATCGCGTCGTTCGATTTTGTAACCGTATTCGTTAGCGGCATTATCGTTCCAGCTCAAGTCGATCTGATCGAATGAGACGGCGTGTGCGGAGAGGTTATCCGGCGGATCGAGTTCAGTGCCCTGGTAGATATGCAGGACATAATCGCCACTACCGGGAGCGGAGAATGATCGGGAACCGCCGCCGGTAACGGTTGACGCGTTCTGGTAATCGCCGGTTCGCGGGTTATACCAGGAGACGTTGAAGTTTCCGGTGGCATTGCTCATATCGATACTGACATTACCGCCGTACCTGGTATAGAGCACAAATTCCTCTGCGGCGACGGATGACATAATAACATCAACGCCTTTGGTTCCTTGTGAGCAGTAGTTGATGCGATGATCGCGGGGACTGAACAGTTCGACGCCGTTGACCAGATCGTTTCTGAAGAACCGTGAAGCGTTTCCGACGTATTCGCCGCCGAGTTCGACGCCGGCCTGATCGGGTGTACCAGTGTTGTAGTCGATATAGGTGCACATAGCGCCTGAGAGCCCGACTCGCCAGAGTACGCGTCGAATGGCATCATGGCCCCAATTGCCACGCGGGATATACGGTCGCCAGTGGTCGGTATAGGCGATGGGGACGCTACTGTTATTGAAATCGGTGATCAGGTCGCTTCTAGAAGGGATATCACTATCGCCGTCGCCTGTGAAGCCATAGCTGTAGTATGTTGCGATAGAGGGATGTACGCCTCCGCTACCGCCGCCGCTGCGGCTGTCGATGGGATGTTTCCATGGGTCGTTGTTTTTGATCCACGAGACGAACCATTCGATCCAGTTGTCGGATCGATACTCGCTGATATCGATACCGCTGTCCCAGATGACAATGGGATAGCAAGCGAGTCTTGCGATGGCGTATTTGAAGAGTCGGTACTCGGCCTGGCTTTGTGCGGTAATGCCGTAGACATCGGGCGTATGTTCATCATCACTGAAGAACATGATATATACGCCCATACCGCTGTCGCGTGTTATATCGAGTTTGGCGTTGAGTCTATCCCAGAAGGTAAGGTTGAAGTAATCGCCTTCCTGTCCGATGACATACGCCAGTGCGTTCTGAGGATAGCTGGATGCCCAACCGATATTATTGAATACAAGCACATTTCCGCCGATGACACGAGCGCCGACGACATCACGAGCGAAATTATTGATCTGTATGAATACGGGATCGGTTGCGGAACGAGTTCGCCATGCCCATGGTTCGCCGGGTTTGACGGCTTCCCAGAGGATGGGATAGTCACAAGGTCCATCGGCAAGTTTCCAGTGTTTGCCATCGCCTTGGAGCAGACCTGGCAGCCCGGAGTCGACGCAATTGAAGCTGCCGGTGCGGCCGTTGAGGTCTGAATCGGTCGATTGTGTCTGGAAAGTCCATTCACCGAGTCGGTCCGGCATGAAGTAGATTTTCCATGTGTTGTTACCGGCGTAGAATCCCCACTGCTGCAATGTTCTGCCGGAGCTGGCGTGTGTGAAAGTACCTCGGAATTCGAGGTCGAACGGATTACCGCTCCACGAGTTATTGTTAAAAGCGGTTTCAAACCGTTTCCATTTTCCGACATCAACGGCCAGGGCAAGGTGATTTGCTGATAAGAAAGCCGTTACGACAACGCCCCACAGTGAAAGAACCGCAAAGTTATTTTTTTTCATCATCAGATCCTCTCGACAGCATCCGTTCTCTCGAAAGTACTAACTAACACTACAGCGCTATAAAAGCTCAAGTTTACCACCGGGGCAAGCCGATAA